>JBDRLK010000451.1:0-11017 GCA_043813155.1 Pseudomonadota bacterium
TCATAGAAAAACCCCGAAAAATTCAAGATTCAAGGCCCGGCCCCTTCGATCCCCCGGAATCGTGCATGCACCCTCGCCTCATCATCTCATCCGCTATTCTCTGAACGAGAAAAAGGCATCCTCTCAGGCCGAGAAGCGGGCTCGCGAAAATCGCGTGGCGCGTGATCGAAGGAAATCCAAGCTCCACGCAGCCGGCCGCATCCTTGAAAAAGCCTGAAAGTTCGCTGCCGCCCACGAAGAGGTCGGCGCCTCCGCCTTCAACCTTCTTGTGCTCGCGCCTGAGCTCGCTTTCCCTTGGCTCGAAAACCATGGTGAAGCTCAGGTCGGAAAACTCTCCCTTGATTGCCGCCATGTGCCCTTCCCTCGCAGTGACCGTGCATCCCGCCACCCTTCCGCCGAATTCCCTTATCATGTCGCAAAGCCCGGCCGCGAGGAAGGGGTCGGCGCTGACATAAAAGCTCCTGTTGAGGAAAACCTGCGGCACGACCCACTCGAGCTTCGGGATGATGCTCGACAGCCGGCTGCCTATAAAAGTCTCGGCCGCCTGCTCCCTCCCGAACCATGCGGCCACCTCGCGGATCCACTTCAGCGTGCCCTCGATCCCGACCGGGAGATCGGTTTCGATGAGGCGGGCGCCGGTCCTTGCAGCAATCCTGCGAGCCGCATCCCGGGCGTAGGGAAGAGAAATGACGGCCGCCGCCTCCCCTATTCTTTCCAGGTCGCGAACAGGCCCGCCGTCGAGCCACACGGAGACCGTGTTGAGAGAAAGCGCGGCCAGCATCGTCCTGAGCTCCCCGATCCCTGCCGCGTGGTCGGCTTCGCGCCTGTCCATGAAATACCCGACGATGCCCACGCTGTCGGGATCGGCCGGAGCGTCTCCGGCCGGTCTCACGGTCTGCGCAAGAGATGACAGGACCCGGCCGTACCCGTCGAGCCAGTCGCCCTCCAGGGATTGACCCGGCACGTGTATCACGTTTGCGTTTCCGCTGACTCTTTCTTCGGGCCATGCGCAGGGCGTGAGCGAGGAGACCAGCACGACCCCGCAGCCCTGCTGCCGCCCGATCTCGCCGACGAGCCCCGTGACTGTTGCGCGCGCTTCCTCGTCGCCTTCGCGGCCCTTCGAGCCCGTGAACACGATGCGGTGGCTGCCCTCCGCGTCAAAAAGAGTGGAGCCCAGGTCGTGAAGCCCCTGGATGCGAAGCCCCTTGAGAAACGCGCAATCAGGGCCGTCCACGAGAAGATAAGCGTCCTCGATCGCGTTGACCGCGAGGTAAACGCCGACGAAATACGGAAAGTTCACGCGCGGCGTGAACCTGTCCAGCTTCTGCTCTGCGGTTTTTTTCTTCATTATAAATATGTGCAGCTGCACGCCCTTCGGCGTGCCCTTATTCGAGGTACCTTCCGTATTGTTTGTAGAATCCAAGGCCGCAGGCGCCCAGGATATCTTCTGCCGTCCCCAGGGCCCCCTTCGGCCCCATCCTGAAAAAGGCGATGGAAAGCGGCGTTTTCGAGTTGCGCGTGATCCTCGTGTCATAGAAGATGTCCGAGTAAATGGCGCTGCTCCCGCTTCCCTGCAGGGCGCTTTTCAGCCGGCCGGGCGAGCCGAACCCTGTTTCACGCACCCTGCCCCGCAGGATGGGAAAGGAGGATGCGATAAAATCCGTCAGCGCCCCGGCCGCGCTCTCCTGTTCGAGTGGACGCCTGAAAACGAAAAGCTCGACACCAAACCCGGCTTCGCCGAGCACCTGGAATATTGGGACGCCGGCCGCGCGGAGCGGCGAGGCAAAGCGCTTCAGCTCCCCGGCCGTGCCGACAAAGCCGATACTGTGGCCGCGGGCCTCCGCCTTCAGGGCGCTCCAGGTTTTCTCCGCCCCCTTCATCCAGTGCTTCCAGGCCGCGTCGAATTTTCTCTCCAGTCCTGCTGCCCGCGCCGCGCTTCGCAGCCACATCCTGCTGCCTTCCATGCCGAACGGCGCTGGCGGGCTTATGGCGTTCAGGTCGACTCCCTTGAACATGGCCTGGTACAGGCCGTTGAAATGGATTTCAGGGAACAGGAGCGTGACCTGCCCGGCCTTCAGCCTGCCGAGATCTTCGAAGTCTATGTCGGGGATCAGCTCGACATTGAGCCGCATTCCGATGTCCGAAAGAAACGAGACCAGCTCGTTTTTTTCCCGGCATCTTGGAAATCCCACGAGGTTGTAGGCCCCCGGCTTCTTCCTGATCCTTTTCGCCGCCCCGCGCGCAATCTCGTTTCGCACCTTCTGAATGATGGGAGGGACGGCCTGGTCGACGTCGGGATCGTTGTACAGGACCTGCGCTTTTATCCCGTGTTTTGCGAGAAGGCGGCCGACCTTCGCAGGGTCGCCCATTTTCGCGGGCAGGCACGTGAGGTTGAGAAGAACCAGGTCTTTTTTCCCGGTAAAGCACGCCAGCTCCTTCAGGAGCCGCGCAAGCTTCCCTGCCCCCGATCCGCCTGAAACGTCCGCCCCCGTCAGGTCCGTCTCCAGGGCCTTGAACGCATCCCGCATTTCCGGGGGCTGGTGCTGAATGCCGCCCACGCAGGCGGAGTCCGGATTGATCCAGGGCGAGACGTAAAATGCAGCGCCCCTGCCCGTGCGGGGCGGCGAGGAAACCTGCACTCCAGGTCGCAGTGCATGACGCTGATGATGCGCCCTTTCCGGTTGCGCATGCTCAGCGACTGCGTGAAGCTCCTTGCCGTTTCGCCGGGAAAAATGAACCGATGCCAACGCGCCCCGCGCCCCCACTCCTCCATGGTGCAGGGCGGCCCGTCCGGCGTCTCGAGCCCGCTCGCCCGGTCTGTCTCGTTTTTCGCCTTCACTGCTCCCCCCATTCTATCCAGGCTCCTGGAAAAAGAAAGGGGTCAGACCTCGCATTTTGCATTTTCCCTGGTTTTTCATGAAAACTTTTCATACCGAAACTATCACTATGAAAAAATTTCATGGGAAACAGGCGTAAAACGCAAAATGCGAGGTCTGACCCCACTCTTGACTTTGGGTGTTATTTTTCTTACATTGATAACACTTATTCGGACAGGAGAGCCATGCATATTCCCGACGGATTTCTCGATTTCAAAACATGGTCCACGCTTTCGGCCGCATCCCTGGCCGCGGGCGCACTGAGCGTGGCCAGGACAAGAGCTCAACTCGAAGAAAAGCAGGTGCCCGTCATGGGCGTCATGGCAGCCTTTGTTTTCGCGGCCCAGATGATCAATGTCCCGGTCGCCGGCGGGACGTCGGGACATTTCATGGGCGCCGCCCTGGTCATGATGCTCCTGGGGCCCTTTGCCGGCTTCCTGGTCATGAGCGCCGTCCTTATCGTCCAGTGTTTCATGTTTCAGGACGGGGGATTGACGGCCCTGGGGGCCAACATCTTCAACATGGCGATCGTGGGCGGATGGGGAAGCTGGCTCTTGCTGCGGGCGCTCGAAAAACTGAAAGTCAGCCGGCTGGTCACGGCATTCCTCGCGGGATGGTTCTCGATGGTGCTGGCGTCCGTTGTCGCGGCGCTGGAGCTCGCGCTGTCCGGCACGGCGCCGCTCGGAGTCGTGCTGCCCGCCATGGCGGGGATTCACTGCATCATCGGCATTCTCGAGGGGGCGGTGACGGCTTTCACGCTCGGTTTCATCCTGAAGGTGAGGCCCGATCTTGCGCGGGCATCGGCCGGGGAGGCCCCGCAATGAAAGCGAAAACCGCGATGTTCCTTCCCGTTTTTCTTGGAGCCTCCATCCTGATCGCCGCCGTCCTGGCGCCGTTCGCCTCATCCCTTCCCGACGGGCTGGAAAGAGTCGCCGAGGATGCGGGATTCAAAGACAGGGACCGCGGCAGCGTTCTCGAATCTCCCATGGCCGATTACCAGGCGCCCGTGACGGCCGGAGGGAAAGTCTCGACCGCCCTTGCCGGCGTGCTGGGAACGTTCCTGGTTTTCGCCGTCGTGGTCCTGGCTGCCCGAACCATGAAAAGGCGCGGCTCGGGCGCGGATTCACGTCCTGTCTCGCGTGACCGCTCCGGAAAACCTTCGCCATGAAGCATGCCTTTGCCGATAAATACAGCTCATTGAGGAGCCCCATCCATTCCCTCGACCCCAGGTCCAAGAGCCTGGCGACGTTCCTCTACATCCTTGTCGTTGTCCTGACGCCCGTTACCGAGCCTGCTAAATTCATCGCCTACCTGCTGGTTCTCATGGTCGCGCTGGCCCTGAGCGGAATCCCGCCCATCCACATCATCAAGCGGGTCGCAACCGCCCTCCCTTTTGTCCTGCTGATCGTCATGTTCGTGCCCTTTTTCAAAGAAGGCGAAAGGGCAGGAAGCATTGCCGTGGGACCCGTCGTCGTCGTCGTGACGGTTGAAGGCCTGCGCATCATGACCGGTGTCATTGTCAAATCATCCATGGCCGTAGCCGCGCTGGCCATGCTCATCGGCTCAACGCGGTTTTCAGATCTTTTAAAGGGGTTCGAGAAAATGCAGGTCCCCTCGATCATGGTATCGGTCCTGGCCTTCATGTACAGGTTTATTTTTGTCCTGACCGATGACGCCCAGCGTCTCGTCAGGGCGTTCTCGCTTAGAAGCTTCGGCGGTTTCAGGCTGAGAAAGATCAGGGCTGTCGGCAACATGATCGGTCTTCTTTTCATCAGGACATACGAGAGGGCCGAGCGAATATTCGCCGCCATGGTTCTTCGAGGATACGAGGGGCGGACAAGGACCATGAGCAGGCTCGAGCTGCGCGCCCGGGACGCGCTCTTCTTCGCCGTCTTCGCGGGAAGCATTCTGGCCATACGGCTGGGAAGGTTCTGATTGGAGAAAATAGTTGAAATCACGGACCTGGAATTCTCCTACCCGGACCGCAAGTCGGTTCTTCGGGACATCGGCATCCATGCCTTCAAGGGCGAGTCGGTCGGCATCGTGGGGGCCAACGGGGCCGGAAAGACCACGCTTCTTTTCAACCTCATGGGAATCTTGCAAGGCAGCGGAAGCATAAGGGTTTGCGGACTTGCGCTGGGCAGGAAAAACCGCAAGGAGATACGAAGGCGCATAGGGTTCGTGTTTCAGAGCCCCGATGACCAGCTCTTTTCCACCACCGTTTTCGACGACGTGGCGTTCGGCCCGCTGAATGCAGGTCTTTCACCCGATGATGCCGGGGAAAGAGTGAGGAAGGCGCTTGCCGCGGTCGGCATGGAGGGTTTCGAGGACCGCCTTCCCCACCACCTGAGCACGGGCGAGAAAAAAAGAGTGGCCATCGCCTCGGTCCTGTCAATGAATCCCGATATCCTTGTCATGGATGAGCCCACGAGCGACCTCGATTCAGGCCTGAGAAGAAAACTGATCGACCTGCTGGGAAAAATCCGCAAAACAACCATTATAGCGAGCCACGACCTGCGCTTGATCGTGGAATTGTGCGACCGGGTCTACCTGCTCAGCAGCGGAACCATCCAGGCAAGCGGAAAACCCTCCAGCATCCTGTCTGACCGTGAAATCATGGCCGCAGCCGGGCTGGAAGCCCTTTTATAACAAGCAAATAAAATAACCGCTGAATATTGACTCGGCGCCAAATATGTACTCCAATAGTGTTTATGCTAAGAAAATCAGACATACACGCGGCAAAGCTACTCGAAATCATCATTATTGCGTTGCTCGCAATCGGCTGCAGCCAGGACATTTGTCCGGGCCTGACCGAGTGCGACGACAACTGCGCGGACCTCGACAACGACCCGAACAACTGTGGGGACTGCGGGAACGAGTGCGAAGAGGGCCGGATCTGCTTCAAGGGTGTCTGCAGCACCGGGGCCTGTATTGACGAATGCCCTGCGCTCGGGGCCATCAGCTGCGCCGACCCGCCCCGGAACGGGCTGGTGGTGTGCGCCGACTACTACGACGACGACCCGTGCCTCGAGTGGGGCGACTACGCGCCGTGCAACACCGGCGAGACCTGCGTCGACGGCATCTGCCAGGGAGGCTGCGACGACGCGTGCGGGCCCGAGGGCGAGCGCCGGTGCGAGGGCGCAGGCTTTCGCGAATGCGGGCGGCACGACGGCGACACCTGCCTTGGCTGGGGCGAGGTGGTCCCGTGCGACGAGGGCTTCACCTGCTCGTCGGGCGTGTGCTCCGCCGAGTGCGTGGACGAGTGCGTTACAGGCGAACGCATCTGCGACGGCCCCGGGGTCTTGATCTGCGGCGAGCTCGACGGCGACCCATGCCTCGAATGGACACCGGGCGAGGAGTGCGGCGAAGGCTGGGAGTGCAAGGAAGGCGCGTGCGTCGAGACGCAGTGCCTCGATGAACACGATGACTGCGTGTGCGGGGAGAACCAGTGCTGCGAGGGGCACTGCTGCCCCGTCTTTTTTATCTGCATCTCCTGGGACCCGCAGGGGGACTGGTGCCCCAACGGCCCGGGGCCACACTGAGGCAGGATCTATCGCAAGGGTCCGCTGGGCTTCCTGTTGCGCCGCGGAATAAACACGGTCTCCGTGTGCTCCATGTCCGTGGCGCTGTATGACGTGCCGCTTTCCCTCTCTTCCTCGAGTTTCTCGGCCGCGAAGATCACGATGCTGTTGCCGAACGTTACCCGGCAGTTGTGGCGGAGCTCGTATTTCTGGTTCGGCGGCAGCTTGAGCCCGTCGATATACGTTCCGTTCGTGGAATTCAGGTCTTCAATATAAAACTTGTTTTCGGCCCTGATGATCGTGGCATGGCGCTTTGACATTCCCCCGTCGAGGATGGTGATGCTGTTCTCCTCTCCTCTCCCGAGCGTATACTTTTCATCCTGAAGCGAGATGGAAATGTCCTTTACCGGACCGTCAACAAAGCACAACTTGTGGATTACCTCGGCCATCAGCCATGTCTTCCTTTTAACAGTGCCAATTCTATTCGTCCTGGTTGCAATGTCAATATAGAGCACACCTCAATCTTCAGCTCGATGCCGGCCGGAAGAGCGCGGCCCATGACGCCGGCTTTTTCCTTCAGCTGATCGGCCACTTCGAGCGCCGAGACCCAGGGACGGCCCTGCGCGATTTTCCTGAACGCGCCTTCAATAATTTTGCGGGCCAGGTCCCGGACAGCGGGGTCTCCGGCGCTTTTCCCCGAAGGTTTCAGAACAAGCCCGAGATCACCTTCTTTCCCGGCATACGTCTCACCTTCCCTGATATGCTCTATGCGCAGGGTGAGGGCTTGATCGCCTGCCTGAACCCGCAGCTCCGCCCTGTCAGCATGAGCCAGCGAGGAAATGAGCGTGGGCCGGTCGAGAAAAAGCCGCGAGTAAACGAAAAGGTCCCGGGTCCCCTCCGGCGTGAACCTGATCTCGTCACCCGACCCGTCCATTTCAACGACACCCAGGCCGGCAAGCTCGTCCAGCACGTATCCGTACAGGTTTTCGATCGCATCCCCGCAAAGGGCCTCGAAGCGCGGCTTCGAAACCGAGCGATTTTTCGAGATCTGGCTGAAAATGTGGCGCCAAATTTCATAGCGTTCGTCAATCGTGTCCGCACGGTAAAGAGGCTCGTTCTCATGGAACGACGGGCCGTCCCCGCCCTTGCGCTGCTCGATCATCATGGACCCGAATATCCTTGACTTCGATGAGCTGCCGATCCCGAGGCAGGATGAGGGCGCCTCGCCTCCGGTGCAGTAATAGGGCCTGGCCGTGTCATAGGAGGGAACGAACCCCTTTTTCCAGAACCTCCAGCCGAGCTCGTTCACGCAGGGGTTGTCCACCCCATAGCCGAAATCAGAGGCAAGCTCGAACATTTCCCGTACGGCGCCTGTAAACTCACCGTCAAAGAACTCGATATACCGCCGGTAGCTTCCTCCCCAGTGCTTTTTGAGGTAATGACCGGGAGGCTGCACCTTGGTGAGCATGATGGTGGAGGGTCCCATCTCCATGAGCTCCTTCAGGCTCTTCATGAAGGACGGGCCGCTGTCGCCGGCCAGGCCCACCATCAGGTCGCAGTTGATCGAGGCAACGCCTTCCTTGTCGAGGATTTCAATGGCCTTCATGACGCTGCCTCGCGTCTGGTACCTCCTTCCCGTCCCGCGCAGCACATCGGCGTTCAGGGACTGCACGCCCATGGAAATCTTGTTGAACCCGTAAGCGCGCATCAGGCCGGCTTTTCCGGCCGTGACGCTGTCCGGGTTGCACTCGATGACTTTCGAGGCCATCTTGTCAAAGGCAAAGGCCCCGAACAGCGCGTCAAAGAGCGTGCGCAGCTGGTCTTCCTCGAGAATCGACGGCGTGCCGCCCCCGATGTGCACGTTCTGGAAAGCCTCGCCGTCGAAGGTCTTTGAAAAATACCCGGCCTGCGCCGCGAGAAAATCGATATAATCGTCGGCCCTTCCGCGCGATTTGTGCCGCGCGGAGTCGTATATGCAGAACGTGCACCGGGACCGGCAGAACGGGATATGCACGTAAAGGTTATAGTAGTGCTGCCCCGAATATCTGCGGGCCGCGCCGGGGATAAACTCCCCCCAGGCCCGTGCCTTCTGCGCCGCGCTCAACGTGAGCTTCCGGCCGCTTGCAGGCAGGGGTATTTCGTTGATATTGAAGCTGCGGGCTCCCTCCACGAGGCGCCTGATCAGGCGAATCCTTTCCTGCACTGATTCGACGGTCATCGCTTCAGTTCCCAGGGGTTGGCCCGCGGGACCCAGCGCGGAACATGCTTCATGTTAATCGCCTTGATATGCCGCCAGGCTGTTGACATCCGGATTGCCGTATCTTCGACCAACACAAAAACGCTGTTATACCCTTGACACTATGGAAACCCTGCATTATATGGAAACTAATATCACTATTTCAGTTTCTATAATGGAGAGCCCTGAGAACCCAACAACAAAAGGAGTATAGCATGAAACGCTCAGTGAACCAACAGGCATCCATCCCGGCAATCATCCTTGTCGCCTCCGCGGCGCTGCTGCTGTTTTCAACCGAGGGGCTGTGCCAGAACAAGATGCTGACCCTTGACCAGGCCGTAAAAAGTGCGCTTTTAAAAGGCCCGGGCGTGTCGGCCGCTGAGTACAACATCAAGGCCGCCGAGTATGGAAAAAAGAAGGCTTTTACAAATTTCTTTCCCATCTACACGGCCGAGCTCCGCGCCCTCTACTACAGCAAGAAATCCGGGCTCGGTGATTTTGACATGTCCGGTCTTGCCTTCGATCCTGCTTTGATTCCCTTGCCCGACAGTGAAAACGACACGGCATTCGATCAGTTCATGTACCTCGCCATGCAGGGTATGGGTGACGCATTTTCGAACATGGGCAGCCTGGAAAGCGAGCAGTACGATGTCATGATAACGCTTTCCATGGTCCAGCCCCTTACGCCTCTCTACCAGGTCTATTACGGCTACAAGCTTGCGGACCTGGGAATCGACGTGGCCCAAATCGAGCTCGCAAAAACCAGGCGCGACCTTACCTACCAGGTGAAGAACGCCTATTTCACCATCCTGAAGCTTGGGCACGGGATCGACGCCATGGACGAGGCCATCGCGTCGGTCCAGGGTCACGTGGCAAAGGCCGAGCTTTTCTTCCAGCAGAAGGTGATCACGAAAAACGACGTGCTCCAGGCCAAGGCAAGGCTGGCCCAGCTCGAAGCCCAGCGCATCCAGCTGGACGGGACACTGGAAATCGTGCACGAGGGCCTGAACTCGGCGGCCGGGCTCAAGTCCGGCACGGTCTCGCAGCTGCAGGAGCCGCAGGAAAAGTTCGCGGGCGTGGTCCCGACCTTTGACGAGGCCATGAAAGAGGCCATGCAAAACCGCCCGGACCTCAAGGGGCTGGAGATCATGATCGAGCAGGCAAACCAGGTGGAAAAAATAGCCGTCGGCGAGTTCATTCCCCAGGTTTCGGCCATCGTCAACTACCAGCACAACGAGGGATCGGTCATGGAGTACCCCCCCTTCGCCTTCGGCGCGGTTCTCAACTGGAACTTCTGGACATGGGGCAAGAACACCTACGGCCTTAAGCAGGCAAGGATGCAGATCAAGGCGATCAAGGAGGCCCACAAGTCCATGAAGGCCGTGGTGGCCGTGGAGGTCAAGGAAGCCCTCTCCAGGCTTCGCGTGTCCGCGCTGACGCTGGAGAAAGCCGAGGCCAGCGTGACGGCGTCCGAGGAGCAGCTCAGGATCGAGAACGAGCGCTATGCCCAGAACGTGAACACGAGCACGGAGGTGCTCGACGCCCAGACACGCCTGACCCAGTCCAAGCTGGAGCGGGAAAACGCCAAGTACGACATCTACATCGCGCTTGCGCTTCTTGAAAAAGTGACCGGCAAGGCATGGCAATAGCGCCAGGGGGAGAGCAATGAACGAAGACGCAACAAAAACAAGAATCATGGAGGGGGCCAAGAAGCTGTTTCAGCTTTACGGCTTCACGCGCATCACCATTGACGAGGTCGCCGTCAACCTCAAGATCAGCAAGAAAACCATCTACAAGCATTTCAAGTCAAAAGACGACCTCATCATCAGCGTTGCCGGCACAATCATGGCGCAGGCCAGGGGGCAGATCAGGAATCTTCTGGCCAGGGAGCTTAGCTTTCCTGAAACCATGATGGAGCTCCTGAAGACCATGCAGGGCGTCATGATGCAGATCACGCCGCCCATGATCCAGGACATGCGCAGCATGCCCCACATCTGGGAGGAAATCGACGCCAGGCGCAAGCTGATGATAAGAGAGCATTTCTCGACCCTGATCGAACGGGGCCAGAAGAGCGGGGAAATCCGAAAGGACGTGGACCCGAAGTTCCTCGAGATCCTGTGGCTGCAGGTTGTGACCTCCGTGGCCACGCCGCAATTCTTCATGGAATACGACACGTCGCCGTTCGAGTTCATCAAGACGCTGATCTCGGTCCTGACCACGGGCATTCTTACTGAAAAGGGCAAGAAGAAACTGGGAGGGGTAAAATGAAAAGAGAATATATTTCCCTTGTCCTTCTCGCCACTGCGGCCGCATTGTTCGGCCTGCAGGCCTGCAGGGAAGCCAGGCCGCAAAGCCACATCAGGCTCTCCGGCACGGTCGAGGTG
>JBDRLK010000452.1:0-4407 GCA_043813155.1 Pseudomonadota bacterium
GCCGTCTACCGCGTCGCGGTTCAGAAATGGGACCTCGAAAAAGCGCTGAGCGAGCTTCCCAGCTTCGGGTTCCACAAAATGTGGGACAACCTGAAGGACTACATGCGCGAGGAGTTCCATGTCGAAGAGATAATGGAAAAAGTCAGTAAAGCCGGAATGCCGAAGATCGAGATCGTTGAATAAGGAGGCAGCCCATGAGCTCACAAAATAAAGAAAGAATCATCGTTGCACTGGCACTCGTCCTCTTCGCGGCGAGCGCATCGGCCGACCCGCCCACCGTCGCCCGCATCGGCGACGGGACGAACCCGCGCGCGAAAAAGAGCGTGGACGGGTACCTGCACGTGGTGTCCTCGTCGGGCAGCGGCGTGTACCACTACACGTTCAACGGCGGGGCCTGGGACGGCGGGCTGATCAGCGGGACCGGCCAGGTGGGAACGAGAAAATTCAACCAGCCCTGCCTGGGCATTGACGCGGCAGGAACGCTTCACCTGGTCTACGGCCCCACGGCCAACATGCCCGACGGCCCGGGCGAGCCCACGCACGGCGTGTGGTGGCTCACGAACGGGGGCGAGGGATGGAGCTCGCCCGTCAACATCATCGACCTTTACACCGAGTACCTGGCCGTCGAGACGGACGCTGCCGGCGTGCCCTATGTCGGCGCGCTCGTGGTCGTGGAGCCTGATTCGGACCCGGACCTGAGAACGAACTACGGCGGCGCCGCGTGGTTCCGCCGCGACGGGGCGGACTGGAACGGCCCCTGGCAGCTTCGCGCCGCGGAAGGCAAGTTCGTCTCCATGATGCGCGACGACCTGGACAGGATCCACATGGTGTACAGGATGCGGTGGGTCTACCATTCCGTGTACTCCGAGGACGCCTGGCACACGCTGCCCGCGTCAGGCAATGCGCTCGACGAGATCCTCCTGCCGACCGGCGACTTCAGCATGGGCGCGCCGTCCGTCACGATAACCCCGGACGCAGCGGTCCACGTTGTTTCAGCCGCGTGCGAGGACAGGGGGGCCGAGTGGGTATGGGACCACGCGCGCTACAGTTATAATGACGGCACGGGCTGGAGCGAGGAAACCGCGGACAGGGGGGACGGCCACAAGATACTCGAGGGCGACCTGAGCCGCTGCGCGATTGCCCATGACACGTCGAACAGGATCCACGTGTTCTGCGCGGGCTCGGACGGCGATCTCGTTTACACGAGCGGCATGGGCCTCGAGTGGGAAGACCCCGAGACGCTCGACTCGGGGGTTGACGTGTCCGCGGGCGGAGCGGAAATCGGGCCGGTCTTCGACGCCGTTTTCTACGGGGGCCTGATGCGCGTCGTGTACGCCAAGTCCGACGGCATCTACATGCTCAGCTTCATACCCGACAACCTCATACCGCCCGAAATCACGGCCTTCGACATCACGCCTCGCGAGATCCGGGCCGGCGATTCCCTGACCGTGTCGTGGACCGTGGAGGGGAACGTGGACACCGTGAGCATCTGCGACGCGTCCACGTCGGACTGCTCCGAGCTCTCGACCGAAGCCGCGGGCAGCGAGTCCTTTGACACCGACCCCGGGCTGACCGGCATCTTTACAGTCGAGCTCCTGGCCCAGGGGATCGGCGGCATAGACAGGTCCGACCCCATCGACGTGACCATAATTTCCGACGATGACACGGCCGACATCGCGGAAACCCCGGTAGATCCGACGCCGGACGATGGGCCCGACGCTTCGGTGGACGGGGACGACGATGCGGGAATCACGGACACGATCGCGCAGCCCGACACAACGCAGGACCCGACGGGCGACGACGGGACGGGCGAGACCACGGGCGGCTGCGGATGCGCGATTATTGAGTGATTGTAGCTGCGGGCCCTCGGCCCGCCTGTAGCTGCTCCCTCTCGGGGCGCCTAAGGGGCACGCCAAGCTTGTCCCGCGCCTTGCGCGGGAGCCGCGCTCGCGTGCAGCGCCACACGCAATAGGATTGAGTCATGCGATACATTCTTGCCATCATGCTTTTATTCACGGTCTTTTCACCAGCCGCCCGGGCAGGCGCCGGGGTCATCGAAGAGGACCTCGATTTCGGGGGAACGAGCCCGGTCCTGCTCATGAGCCCGGACGGGATCGTCCACCTGGTCTTTCTTTCCGCCTCGCGCCTGGCTTCCTACAGCCGGCGCGATGAAAGCGGCTGGAACGACCCGGCCGTGCTGCCGGGCACGACGTCCGACCCCAGGTTCACGCGGCCGTCGGCGGCCTTCCTGGACACGGGCCCGCCCGCCGTGCTCGTTGTCCTGCGCGGCAGCGACGGCGGCGAGGGCTGGACAAAGCTCGAGGCGGCCGTGGGCGGAACGGGCGGGTGGACCAACGAGGACGTGGCCACGGCGGAGGAAGGCGGCCACTACTCGGTTCCCGCCGTGGGCGTGTCCAACGGCGCGGCCGTTGCCATTGCGCAGTTCTGCCCCACCATGGACTGCCCGAACGGCTTCATACGCTGGTTCAGGAGGGAGGGCGCCGACTCGTGGACGGACGGCGGCATGCTCGGCCCGTCGGCCCCGCCCGAGCAGCGCGACTGCGCCATGGCATCCGGCCCTGACGGCAAGGTCCACGCGGCCTGGGCCGCGGCAGGCCGCAGCGGCTACTACATGGCATACGTTGAGGGCGAAGGCTGGTCAGAGCTCGAGGAGTTCGACCCTCGGGGCGCCGTGAGCACGGTTTCGTTCGGCGGGCTTTCCACGCTCGCGTCAGGCGACCCCATACGGGTCTTTTTCGGGTTTCCCACGCTCACCTTCGAGTTCACCCGCAGGGCTGGAGCTGCGGGCTGGACCGAGTCCGTGAACATCGGCAGCGCCGGGGAGGGGGATGACTTCGACCACTATGCCAACGTGGCCGCGGGCGAGTCGGGCTCGATCATGGCGGTCTGGGCCCTGTACAACGGCTCGAGCGGCAGGGCGGGCACGATCCAGGCCGCTGTCAATGACGGGTCGGGCTGGACGCTGAGCGACCTTGCAACGGACGCAGACGTGGTCAACGGCTCGGCGCCGTCCGTCACGAGCCTTGGCGACACCATGGCCGTGATCTGGCGAAAGCACGACGGGAATTTTCACTTCATCCAGGCCGCGCCCGATGAAACTCCGGAAGAGGACGAAGAGGAGCCCGCATCCGAAGCCGTCGAGCCGCCTCCCGACGCGTCCATCGACTCTGTCATCGACACGATCGCCGACGCGCCGGATACCGGCCCGGACCCCATCGATGACCCTGCTTCAGACCCGGCGCCGGACGCCGCCGATTCCACGGATGCCCTGCAGGACCCGGGCGACACGTCGACGTCCTCCGGCTGCGGCTGCATGGTGAGTCGCTGAATGCAATTCGCGATGACCTAAACAAGTTAGCGCCGTAAGAGGTAATTCCTGTCCTCTCCTATTGATTCCTTTCAACCTTGAGGTAAGATATATAGAGATGACGGCGAAGAGTGCGAAAAACAGCGGAACGTTTATCCTGAAACTCGACGATCACGATGAGGAGAAGGAAATGGAATTCGAGCTGTCCTGGCTGCTTTCCATGACCGTGAGGGAGAGGTTCGAGATGATGTTTGAAAAGTCGAAAGAACTGAAGGAGCTGCTGGAAAGAAGTGGACACCGAGAGCCTGATAAAATTGTTAAGCGAACATAGCGTGGCTTTCGTGATCGAAGGGCTGATCGACAGGATCGAGCGGAAGGTCAAGGAAAACGTCCCCGACGTGAAGCAGATTTTCGTGGAGGCCGGGAGCCTGTCCGGCAACCCCCGTTGTGGTAGCCGCAGGCTTTAGCCTGCGCAGTTATGTCGTCGACAGCGCAACCCACCCGGAATCGTGCATACACCCAATCATTCGACTTGCGTTGTTTGAAAAGAGATATTCATGTAAGGTATGAATCCATACACCAGGAGCTTTGTATGAAAAAACGAACATCATTCCCCTATGTTTTCTGGGTTGCCAACACGATCGAGGTGGTCGAGCGCTACGTTTATTACGGGTTTTACTTCGGTTTCGGCATCTATCTTACGAGCCTGGGCTTTACCAAGGCGGACCTGGGCAACCTGCAGTTCATCCTGCTTCTTTTCACCTATGGCCTGACGATTTTCACCGGGTTCCTGGGCGACAGGTACGGGTTCAAGAAGATGCTCCTCATCTCCTACGCGCTCTATCTACCGCCCTTTATCCTCCTGATTTTCATCAAAGACCTGGTCGGCATCGCCCTGATTCTCATCCTCCTGAGCACGGCCGCCGCCCTGTTCAAGCCGCTGCCCGCGGGAACGGTCAGGCTTACCACGGACAAGACAAACAAGACCATCGGGTTCGGGATCTTCTACGCCATGGTGAACATAGGCGGAACGCTGGGGCCTCTCGTGCTTGCCTCGCTGCGCGTCATCAGCTGGGGGC
>JBDRLK010000453.1:0-6688 GCA_043813155.1 Pseudomonadota bacterium
GGGCGAGAAAAACATTGAAAGGAAAATCGAGGCCCTGTCAAAACGTGAGCTGATCCTTCCCCACCCGCGATCCAGGATCCCGGGCACGAGAGAGTTCAGGTTCAAAAACTCCATCACATCCAAGGTCGCCTACACGGGGCTGACGGAGGACAAGCAGCAGGCCTATCATAACAAGCTTGCAAAGTGGCTTGAGTCGACCGGCCTGGACACGGTCGAGATGAAGAAGCTGATTGCCCACAACTACACGCAGGGAGGCCGCGAAGAAGACGCCGCCCGCATCTATTACCAGCTGGGCCAGGCCTGCGGAACCATCGGGGGCGAATACCATGAAGCCCTCAAGTATTTCGATCGGGCCCTGGATCTTGCCCGGAAGTCGGGCAACCGCGAGCTCGAGCATGACGCGCTGGGCCAGGTCGGCATCATGTCGTCGAAGCTGGGCATGTTCGACAAGGCCGACGAGCTCCTGGACGAGGTCATCCGACTGGCCTCCGACGCCGGCGACACGACGAAGGAAGCCATCTACACGCGTGAGCTCGCTCTCGTGCATGCCTGCCGCGGCTATTACGACGAAGCGCTCGAAACGGTCCACCAGGCGATCGCGCTCACCAAGGGGAAAGACGCGCCCGCCATTGAGATGGAAATCGAATCCACAAGCGGTCTCATCCACCTTCTCATGACGGACTACAAAAAAGCGATCGGGCACTACAAGCGGGCCTATGAGCTGGCGGAGAAAACCGACAACACCTACAAGATCGCAAACATCCTCCACAATCTCGGTCATTGTTTCTACAGCATGAAGGAGCTCTCCAAGGCCGGGGAATATTTCGAAAGCTCTGTGCTCATTTGCGAACGGGAGGGATTCTACAGCCTTCGCTATATCAACCTGGCCTATATCTATTACCTGAATATCCTGCGCACCTCGGACGGAACCTTCGTGGACAAGATGGGGGAGTGCCTTAGCTTTGCCAGGCGTTTTTATGACAACTGGGGTCTGATACAGATACGTATTCTCATGGGGCGGTCCCATGCCCACCTCAAACAGAAGAAAAGGGCCGCCGAATGCTTCAATCTGGCTATCGCGGACGCAAGGAAGTTTTCTTTCAGCTCTTTTGTGGAAGAAGCTGAAAAGGCGCTTTTAGAGCTTGATCAATGAAAAAGCTGTTCACAGCCACCTTCCTTCCGGCATTGTTTATCATTCCCTTTGCCTTCGCCGCATGCGATGAAAGCCACGGCGGTGAAGAGGACGGTGAAGACATGGATTCCCCGGCGGACCCGGCCGTGGAGGAAGAAGCGTGCACGATGCCGTCGGCCCTTGATCCGGATATCGAGATCCCGAACAGAGGGGAGCGCACCATTCACGACTGCCTGCTCGACCTGGCATGCGTGGAGACCATGGTCTGCGCCCACCGGGGCTTTCATACTTTCGCGCCGGAAAATACGCTGTCGGCAATCATGGCCGCGGCCCGGATCGGCGTCGATGCGGTGGAAATGGATATCAGGGAAACGCTGGACGATGTTCTTGTCGTCATGCACGATGACACGGTTGACAGGACCACGGACGGCACCGGCAGTGTGGGTGAAATGACGTTCGATGAAATCCGTGCCCTGCGCATCGACACGTCAAGACTCCCGGACTACGCCGGGGAGGTTTTCGTGCCGACTTTCCTGGAGGCCCTTGAAGAAGCAAGGGGGAAAATGGTGGTCTACGTGGACATGAAGACGGACCGCGACGACCTCCTGGTCAGCGATATCCAGGAAGCGGAAGCCCGGGATTTCGTCATGATTTACAGCGGCAGCCTGGAAAAGCTGGAGCGCGTCCAGGCCGCGGACCCGGATATTTTCGTGTTTCCCGTTGCTGAAAGCACGGAGGAGGTCGAGGCGATCATGGCATCGGTCAGGCCGGTGCTCATCGAGCTCGGGGGTTCCATTGATGCCGCGCTCGTGGACACCATTCACGCGGCCGGGGTAAAAGTCTCGAGGGATTCTCTCGGGGGCACGGATATTGCCGCCAGGATGGAATGTGACCCGACCTACTGGGATGTGTACGTGGATGCGGGCATCGACCTCATCCAGACCAACTGGCCCGAGTACATGCTGCCCTACATCAAAAACCTGTAGGCTATCTTAGTACAGCGCCCCGCAAGTAAGGGACCACTCACTACTGCGGGCGCGCCTGCCGGCCGTCTCGCGGCTTACGCCCTCGCTACGAGACTGGCCCCTTACTTGCGGGGCGCTGTACTTAGCGATGCCAGCCACTGCAGAAACGGGGCCGGGTCGCTGAAATCCCTGGCGATGAAATCAGGGTCGAGCTTTTCGAGCTCGTCGTGGGGGAAGGGCCCGGTGGACACGAGCGCGATGAACGCGCCGATCTTT
Source organism: Pseudomonadota bacterium (assembly GCA_043813155.1). Lineage (GTDB taxonomy): Bacteria > Myxococcota_A > Polyangia > DRWM01 > DRWM01 > JBDRLK01. The sequence goes on from JBDRLK010000453.1 coordinate 2,374, forward strand.
TTCGCCGCCTTGCAGTCTTCAGGCGTATCCCCGATAACCACGGCCTTCACCTCGCGGCCGGTCACGGCTTTCGCGCGCTCCTTTCCGGCCTGAAGCAGCGAGGGGCGGTCCTCGGTCTCCCCCCCGAAGCCGCCGTAGGGAAAGCGTGAAAAATCTATACCGGCCGCTTCGATCTTGAGCCGGGCGCCCTCCTCGAAGTTGCCCGTGCCCAGCCCGGGATCGAGGCCCGCCGCTTCCGCGACCGAATCAAAAAGCTCCGGAAACCCCGGACAAAGAAAGGGAGGTTTTTCCCTCAGCATGCGCTCGAGGTGCACGCAGTAGAGATCCTTCAACCTGGCCACCTCGGCTTCCCATTCCCCGCCTTCTGGCTTTTTTCCCGAGCATTTCGCATACACGTCCGCGAGGATTTTCAGGTCCGTCCTGCCGGCAATGGGAATGCCCGCGAGCGGGTCTTCCCACCCGTACAGGTCACGCAGCACGAGCTTGAATGACTCGGTCCCGCATTTGCGCGAATCGAGAATCGTCCCATCCACATCAAACAGGCAGGCTATCTTCATGGGGCCGGGCCTTGAATCTTGAATAATGCCATGGTTTTCCATGAAAACTTTTCATAGTTGCGACCATGGTGCAACCATGCTATGAAAAAAGTTCATGCAACACAAGATCAAAATTCAATATTCAAGGCCCGGCCCCATTCTCCTCCTTCTGCCCCTGCTCCTGCTCACGGGGTGCGGGGGCGGGAAGGCGGTGGAGCCCGAGCGGATCGAGGACCCCAACGGCAACGGCACGCTGACGATCGACACCGGGCCCTTCGGTTTTTCGCTCACGGACAGCGACGGGAACCAGGTGCTCACGACCTCGGCTGCGGCGGACGGCACGTCAGCTCTCAGCTTCGGCGTCTACGACGAGCTCAAGGGCTACCACTTCTACCACCCCTGCAACACGCAGGAAGCGCCCTTCGGCGCGCGATGGAAAACCGCCGGGGACGTTTCGGCAAAAGAGGAAATCGACGGCGGCTGGAAATTCGAGATCGATGTCGACCCCATGGTCGGCGGGCGCGCGGAGCTGGAGGTCAAGCAGGAAGAGGACGCGGGACTGCGGTTTTCTCTTTCCATCGACGGGCGCGCGGCCGTCGGGTACGTGAGGCTGGATCTTTCGGCAGGCGACGACGAGCATTTTTACGGGCTCGGCGAGAGGTTCGGCCACACCGACGCCAGGGGCGAGACGTTTGCCATGTTCACCGATATCGGCGGCGGCCTGTCATCCGGCTTCAACGAAGTGCACGTGCCCGTGCCGTTTTTCATCTCGAGCAGCGGTTATGGCATCTTCTTCGAGGACCCGAACCCGTCATGCTTTGAAATGAACGTGGACGACAGCGGCAAAGTGCGCATCACCTACTCGAAACCATCCGCGCTCGTCTGGCACGTGATTACCGGCAGCAGTCTCATCGAGATCGCGTCCCGCTACGGCAGGCTGACGGGACCGGCCGCCCTCCCTCCGAAGTGGTCCTTTGCCCCCCAGCAGTGGAGAAACGAGCTCAAGGACCGCGCCGAGCTCATGGCCGACGCGCTCGCCATGCGGGAGCACGACATTCCCGGCAGTCTCATCTGGATCGACAATCCCTGGCAGACGGCCTACAACACCTTTGTGTTCAACGAGGACCAGTTCCCCGAGCCAGCGGAAATGCTGGGCCAGCTGCGGGACATGGGATACAAGGCCCTCGCGTGGTCAACCCCCTACCTGGACGACACGGATGACTCCCATGTCAGGGAAGGCATGTGGACCGACACGCACGGGCTCTTCGAGGAGGCTTCGGAAAAGGGGCATTTTGTCATGGACATGCACGGCAACCCTTTATACATGCTGTGGAAGAGCGGTTTTTCCGGCGGGCGCATGGATTTCACCAACGAGGATGCCGTGCGGTTCTGGCAGGACCTGGTCGGGCAGGTCACGTCCATGGGCATTGTGGGCTTCAAGCTCGATTACGGGGAGGAAATCGTTCCCGGGGTCCTGGGCGGGGCCACGGACTTCAATTTTTCCGACGGCAGTACGGGCCAGACCATGCACAAGATGTACAGTGTCCTCTACCAGAAGACCTACCGCGACAAATGCATCGAGGACACGGGAGAGAGCTTTATCATCGGCAGGTCCTCGACCTACGGCGGCCAGAAGCACGTGGAGGCCATCTGGCCCGGCGACCTGGACAATGACTTCCTGCGGCACGGGGTGCCCGACCCCGACGAGGACGGCAAGGGCGCCGTTGGCGGCCTCCCCTCCGCCATGTGCGCCCTCCAGAATCTCGCCGTGAGCGGCTTCCCCAACTTCGGTTCGGACACGGGAGGGTACAGGGGAGGCATGCCGACCAGGGAAGTGCTCATTCGGTGGGCCGAGCACACGGCTCTCACTCCGATCATGCAGCTCGGCGGGGCCGGCGATCACCATAACCCGTGGATCTTTGAAGATTACGACGAGGAGACGCTCGAAATCTATCAGCGCTATGCCAGGCTTCACACGCGCCTCTTCCCCCTGTTCTACACTCTTTCAAAGAAGGCCACGGACGACGGCGTCCCGCCCGTCGTTCCCGTCGGCATGTTCGATCCGGATGATGAAGAAGCGCATGCGTGGTGGGACGAGTACATCATTGGAGAAAGCCTGCTCGTGGCGCCCGTGCATGAAGAGGGAGCGAGCGCGCGCGACGTCCGCTTTCCCGCGGGACTCTGGGTACAGTGGTGGTCGAGAGACACGTACGAAGGCGCGGCAACGCACGAGATCGAGGCCCCGCTTGCCGTGCTTCCGCTGTTTGTCCGCCGGGGGGCGATCATTCCCATGATCAAAAACGACGTGGACACATTCGTAAGCACGACAAACGAGGATTACGTTACACTCGAGCAGCGAAAAGACCTGCTCTACGCGCACATCGTTCCTGCCGGCACGGGAAGCCTCGAGCTGTTCGACGGGGCGGCCGTCACCTATGAGGAGGACGGCACCGATGTATCCGTGGAGGCGGCTTCGGGCGACTGGTTCCGCAATTTCGTGATCGAAATAGACTGGAAAAACAGGCTCGGCGCTTCTTCATCACCGCCGGGATCGGTGATCAAAGACGGCACATTATTTGATAATGAAGAGGACTATGCTGTAGTTTATGAAAGAGACTGTGAGGATTGCTGGGCCTATGACGCCGGCAGCGGCCTGGTCGCCGTTTCCATGTCCGGCGCAGGCAAGGTTGAGCTATCGGAATAAATGCAACTTCGGGCCGCCATACTTCCTTTTTGCCTTCTCATTCTTTTTTCCATCGCCGGCTGTTTCAAGATGAAAGTGGAAGCGCCTCCCCGAAGCGGCGATTACGTGCTCGGCGCGGCAGACCAGCCCATTTCAACAAAAGTCAAAAAACGCTGCTGGTACGTATTCTGGGGACTTCTTCCGGTTTCAAACAACTCGAGCAGCGATGTGGTCAAGAGACTTCCCCCGGGCTACAGGATCGTCAAAGTCGAAACATCCGCTGACGCGACGAGCTTCATCATTGCGCTGTTCACCCTGGGCATCGTGGGCTCGTCCGTAATCGTGGCCGAGGGCGTGGCCCCGCCCGTGCCCCCCGGGGAGCCCGACCAGCAGGTCATTGAATCCTCCCTGCCTCCATGATTGGACCAGGGGCCCGCCAGCGAATATACTTATTTAGTTTGAAAAAAAACCAATGTTATTATAATATATAGCTCAAATTAATTCAGAATGGGGGGGTGCGTTCGCCGGACCGGCCGGTGAACCCCTCAATGGAGGAAAAAATACCATGGCAGAGATATCAGTTGGTATCGACCTCGGCACAACGAACTCAACGGCATCCACGTGCTGGCCCGAAGGTCATCCACGGCTCATCAGGGATGATGAAGGCTCGGGGATCATCCCCTCGGTGGTTTCCTTTGATGAAACCGGGGACCTGTTCGTTGGTCGCGAGGCCAAGCTGCGCATGCTCACGGACCAGAAGAATACCTTCTATTCCGTGAAGCGGTTCCTGGGCCGCGACATGAGGAAGGACGAAAACAGGTGGGCCGCGTCCCAGTATCCGTTCATGCTCAAAGCCGGTCCCAACGGCATTCCCATGGCCGTCACGCGGGGCAGGGAGATACCTGCTTTTAAAATATCGTCACACGTGATCACGTACCTGAAGGAAATGGCCGAGAAATCGACGGGCCATAAGGTCACGAAGGCGGTTCTCACGGTCCCGGCCAATTTCAATGAATCGCAGAGAAAAGTGACCAAGCAGGCCGGGGAAGACGCCGGCATGGAAATCCTCAGGATCTTCAACGAGCCGACGGCCGCC
>JBDRLK010000454.1:0-4669 GCA_043813155.1 Pseudomonadota bacterium
CGACATAGAACGACTATGCCTCCGTCGTGACGGGGACCCCGCGCCTTGCCAGCCGGGCGCCTCGGCGCCCAGAAGAAGCTTGGTAAACATAATGTTAGAAATACGCCTCAAAATGGGAAGTTATTATTTCGCGAGCCCTAAATCCCGCAGGGCTGGGCTGCCGAGTCGCCGCCCAGGCCCAGCTCGGCATCAGAGTCCTCGGTCATTCTCTGCTCCCAGGTCCTGTCATCACCCAGGATGGACGTGTCAATGCGGTCATAGGTGTCCGTTCCCCCGCACTGCAGGAAAATGCCGATGGACGGAAAACTCCCCCTTCCAAGCGACGGCGTAATGCGGGCGTTTCCAAAGGAGTAATCAGAGGAGCAGTGCATCTCGTCGTCGCCGGCGTGGTCCGCGAACAGGCCGAAGCCGTTGTCATTGCCGGCCCCTATCGAAAGGTTGGGCGACCAGTAAATGTCATTGCCCTCATCGTCGATCAGGATCGAGTTGGAAAAATCGTGCCCCCCGCCGAGCGTAACGTTCAGCCTGCGAGGCTCGTCGCGGTTGTAGACATCGTCTCCCGCGGCGTCATGGAGAACGGAATTGGCGAAATGGGCGGCGCCGCTCAGGGCATACCACCTGGCATTGTACGTGTCCGAGCCTTCCTCGTCGAGAAGAAACCCGAAGCCGTACCAGTACCCGCTTCCCAGGCCGAAAACACCCGCCGTGTAAGTGTCGTCGCCCGACAGGTCGCGTATAATCCCGATGCCTCCCGACATGAACACGCCGTCCCCGCCAATGGCAACATCCGCCCTCCTTCCGAAGCCCATGCCCTGGCACAGGCTGGAGTTGCCCTCGGAATCCTGGGGGGAAGGGTACAGCACGTCATTCTGATTGCAGAAATACGTGTCGTCCCCTTCGACGTTGTAGAGCAGGCCCACGGCCTGGACATAGGCAAAGCCCTGGGCAGCGTGGTAGGCATTGAACGTGTCGCCCGGGGCCGCGCCCCGGCTTCCCGCGTCGATGAGAATGCCGATCCCGAAGATGCCGCTGCCCTGGCAGCCCGCCTCGCAGTCATACTGCTCGCTCCCGCCGTCGTCAAACAGGAGGCCGATGCCCAGGATGCCGGAGCCCTGGCTCATCCTGAGCGATGTGTACACATCATCGCTGCCGCCGTAGTCAAAGAGCATGCCGATTCCCAGCCTGCCCGAGCCCTGCCTTGCGGTCGATGAAAGCGTGAACGGCCCGTATTCACCGGTCGGCGAGACCCTCCCTTCGCCGTCGGAAGGGAGGCGGTCCCCGTCATTGGGGTCCGACACCTCGTGGTAGGCGTACACATCCTCGCCGCCGAAGTCGATGAGGATCGAAACCGGATTGTCCGCGCTGCTGTTGGCGCCCGCGCTGATGTGGTACTCGTCGTTCCCTCCCACGTCGAGGACGAGCAGGTAATCGGCCGTGATCATGGCCCCCTTGTATTCCGTGTCCCTGCCGTCCGAGATTATGATTCTGCCGACCGGCGTGGTCTGGTTGAAGGAGAAGGTGTCCGCCGCAGGGTGCACGGGGAAATCGCCTGCCGACAGCTCCACGTTGTGCGCGATGGTGTAGGCCGCCTGGTAAACGAGCTCATATTTGAAATCGCCGATCAGGAAGTTCTGAACTTTCCTGCTCGTGGGGTCGATGGGGTAGCTGGTCGAGGGCAGGGTGATCCACGGCGTCTTGTCAAAGTACTGGTTGATCTTCCACGTGTCGCCCTCCAGCACGGCAATGGCCTCGTTCCTTGCAAGGACGGCCTCTGTGACGGCCATGATGATCTGCGCTGCAAACTCCTGAACGTCGGAAGGCACGTCGGCCGCGTCCGCCTCGAGCCCCACCGTGTCCGGGTCCTCGCCCAGGGCCGTGAAAAGGCCGGCCACGGCCGTGGCCAGCGGCTGGTCGTCCGGGGGTGTGTACGTGGTCTCGCCGCCCTCTATGGGGTGGCCGGACAGCTCGGCGCTGGAGATAATGACCTCGCCGATACCCAGGGACACCGCGTGGTCCAGGTCATCCTCGATTTCATGGGTCACGGGAACGGATCGCAGCCAGTCGTGGTGGACATCGTCGGTCCATGGAATCCTGAACCTGTCGTGGATGATGTCGTTGCCGAAGTACGCGGTCTGCAGCTCCACGTTCCAGTAAAGGTCGCAGCGCGTCATCTCCGCGCCGTCCAGGAGCTCGTCGAGAAGAGAGCCGGGCTCCAGGCCCATGCACCGGCACTCGTCGGACACGCAGTACCTGTCGTCTTCAGCATCATCCGTCAGGTGCATGCATGTCGCGCCCTCGTCCGAACCGCAGTCGCCGTCCGAGTCGCAGGTCTTCACGCATATCTCCCGCAGCGAGGCGTCGATGGTCGCGGCGCAGACGAACACCGGGTCCGAGCATGTGTCCGAGTCGCAGGGCGAGCCTATGCCGCTTGCGTGCTCCGTGACGCCGCAGCGCTCGGAAGGCGACAGGGGGTTTTTCATGCACACCTTGGTCCCGTCGCCCCTGTCCTCGCATTGCGTGAACCCGGCCTCGCAGTCCATGGGACCGTCGCACCAGTGCGTACAGTAGCCGTCATTGCCGTCCGCGTCCGTGCAAAGGTTGTTGCGGCCGGCGCAGCCCCAGGAAGGGCAGGGCAGGCCGATCTCGTCCCAGATGCATGTCCCCGAAGGGGGCACGCACTGGCGCACAGTGCTTTCAGGAACGTTTTCGCAGTTCGCGTCGTCCGGGCAGTCGGTGGGCAGCGCGCAGGCCAGGCCGCAGGAAAGCTCTCCATCCCCGAGGCTGAGGCAGGCCGCACCCTCGGCGCAGTCACTGTCATAGGTGCACGCCCGGCAGTAGCGCTCAAAGGGGTCGATGACTTCCTCTTCTTCGATATCTTCTTCCTCTATATCCGGCGCGTCCGTGTCCTCCCCGGGCTCTTCGCCCGATGGATCGGCCGGGGTATCCGCCTCATCAGTCCTCAGGTCCTCCTGTCCCACATCGGTCCCGGCGTCGCTATCGCCGTTTCCATCCCCGCATGCCGCCAAGCCGCAAATGCACCAGGCAATCAGGACAAAAAAGAATGCATGTTGTATTTTCTTCATTGTCAGCTCCGTTAGTTCGCAGGCTTAAGCCTGCGGCTACCCCTTTTTCATGACATCATACCCCATGGACAGGATTTTATCGAGCCATTTTTTTCCCAGCGATTTTTTAATGATTTCCCTGACCCCGGCATCCGGCTTCTCGAGAACGGCTTCGATGACGGCGCCCGGGTCCGTGCCCGGATCGTATTTTTCATGGGCTGAAACGTATTTCGCGGTTACCATGGCCCCGGCGGACTTCAATCGGCCGGCATCATGAGCCGGAAATTTCCCCTCCACGCGCAGCCCCCGGCCGCTTTGCATCCGGATTTCTATCGTGGTTTTCAGCTCGTCGAAAGGCGGCGGGGCGCCGTCGACCGGCTTCAGCCCGGCCGCGGGAAGCAGGATGGAGTCGAATGCCCTGCCTGCCATGCCCGCGAGCTTTCGAAGATCGGGCACAACGCTGATCCTGCCGGCCATCCGGTCAAGGGCCTGCCCGTTTTCCCTGAGCCATGTTTCGGACAGTGTATCGCATGTAAATTCTCCCGACACAAGGGCGGCTCCAATGGATTTGCGGATCGAAAAACCGGCCTGAACCGTAAAAGGCGTCTGAGGATTGCTGCAGCGGCGCGACCATGCCTCCATGGCCATGGCCAGCGGATCGACACGGACCGTGATTTTTTCTATCTCTTCAGGGTAGACATCAATTTTCAGGGCGCCGTCAACACCGGCCTGAAGGTAGGCACAGCCCGGGAATTTCTTGTAAAGAAGGCCCGAGGAAAGCCAGGTTTCACCCGGATCGGAAAAAAACCGCTTGAAGGGGATATAAGAGAAGGCTGAGAAAAAGCCCCCCGTCGAATCGAAGAGCGGAGCCGGCTTGCTTCGATAAGGTCCCGATTTCATATTCCGCAGGAGCTCCAGGCTCATTCGAACTGGAATCGACGCGGTAAAAAACTTCGCCTCGCTGGAGAGAAAGGATGCCGGGATGACAAAAGGGGCGTGGGACAGTGCCGCGGCCGTAACGCGGGCCAGAAACCCGGGGTCCAGGTCCAGGACCCGGCCGGCGGCCGCCAGCGTCGACGGGATGTGGATGCTGCTCCACATTTGACCGTTGTGCGGGCCCATGAGCAGGCAGCCCCCGAATCTTCCGGCAATCTCGTTGGCCGCGGTCTGGGCGGCCAGCGCGTCGCCCAGCGGGAGGTCCGCGGCCGCGCCCAGGACCAGCGGAACCATGACCGAGCTGTGGCCCGTGTGGCCGTAAAAAAGGAAATCATCGAAATCGTGGATCATTCCGGCAGTGGCAAGGCCGAAAAGCGGGTCAGCGGGCTCGCCGCCCATGTATTCGCTGCGCAGGCCCTCCATGGCTGCTGCCAGCATGTTGAGAAACTGCAGCCTGGATTTCATGAGCACGTCCTTTGGAATATCATGGGCCTGAAGGGACCGTGCCCAGCCATAGAAATTTTCCAGCCTGTCCATTGTTATTCACCATTGTAATCCTGAGTACAGCGCCCCGCAAGTCAGGGACCACCACTCTACTGCGGCCGCGCCTGTGGGCCGCCTCGCGGCTTTCGTCCTCGCGCCCTCGTCGGTGTAGCCCTGCTACGCCTGCC
>JBDRLK010000455.1:0-7170 GCA_043813155.1 Pseudomonadota bacterium
CTTGGCTGCGGCCCCGACGCATGCCACCACAAGACCGGTTTTGACCAGGCCCGGCGCTCGATCGACGACATCAAGATGGTGCTGGCCATGGCCGGCATCAACCCGCGCAGGATTCAGGTCGCTGCCGGCGGCAGCCAGCAGGCCGCCGCCCTCGAGAAGCTGCGCAGCCTCAAGCCGCTCAATGACAGGGGAAGGGCAAAGGCCCCGGAGCTGCGGCGCTTCATGATGGAGCCGTCGCCTTCCATTGAAATACGATCCGCCGCGCTCGTCCAGGCCCGGTACGCAAAACCGGATACGGGCGCCGGCGAAGGCGAAGGCGTGCTTCATTTCCCTGGCTGCCTTGCCGCGGCGCTTCAGCTTTCCGGCGACGCGCGGCCCGGACTGCCCCGCTCTCTTCGCTGCTGCGGCCTCGAATTCCTGCGGGCAGGTGAAAACGCGAAGTTCAGCGAGATCGCTGCCTCTAATATTGAACATTTCACGGCCCGGGGCGCGCATACCGTTGTCGTGTCATGCACCGACTGCCTGCACTGCTTCAGAACGCATTACGGGACAGGGACAGTCGAAATACCGGTGAATCTGCGGTTCATTCACCTCGTGGAGTTTTTGCAGGAAAGGGGCGGCCTGCCCGCGCACGGCGGGCCGCCCGAACCGCGGCTTCGCAGGAAGATTGCCTTTCTTCCTTCGCACCACAACACGGCCGAGGACAGGCTTATCGTCGACTTCCTCGGCAAGCTTCCGGGAATCGAGCTCGTGTCGCACGGCCGCGGCGCAGCGGCTGCCGCGTGCTGCGGCGGCAGCGGATGGAAAACATCGGGCAGGGGCGCCAGGAGAGCGCAGCTCGAAACCCTGGCCGCGGCGGCCGAAAGCGGAGCCGAGGTTATCGTGACTGCCGGCAGCAGCTGCTTCTACCATCTGCAGGAAATGCGCCGCGCGGGGTCCTGGCAGACGCATGACATTGAAATCGAGCCCCTGGAGGTTTTCATAAAAGGATTGGCGGAGAAAAATCCGTGAGCGCAGAAGAAAAAAAGCCGCGCCGTGTCACAAGCCACCCCATCCTGGACCCGCAGCCGGGCGGGGAGGTGACGTTCACGTTCAACGGCCGCGAGCTCGAGGCGAAAAAGGGCGAGGTCATCTCGTCCGCGCTCTTTGCCGCCGGCATCACCGTCTTCGGACACCACGCCGAGGACGGAAGCCCCCAGGGCATGTTCTGCGCCAACGGCCAGTGCTCGCAGTGCCTCGTGATCGCCGACGGCGTGTGCGTGAAATCCTGCATGACGCCCGTGCGTGAAGGCATGGCCGTGCGCAGCTGCGAAGGGCTTCCCGAGCTGCCGGCCGTGGACGGCGTGGACGGCAAGGTTGCGCTGGAGCCCGTCCCGATCGTGAAAACCCGTGTCCTCATCGTGGGCGCGGGGCCGGCCGGGCTCAGCGCCGCGCAGGAGCTGGCCGGGCTCGGGATCGGCGGCATCATTGTCGACGACAAGTCCAACCCCGGAGGAAAGCTCACGCTGCAGACCCACGCGTTTTTCGGGTCCGTGTCAGCCTGCTACGCGGGAACGCGCGGCATCGAGATCGGAAAAATCCTCACGGACAAAGTGGCGGCCGGGGAGGCTTTCGAGATCTGGACCGACGCCGCGGCCGTGGGAGTGTTCGTTGACGGCAAGGTCGGCATTGTCAGGGGGAATCAATACATCCTGGTCCGGCCCGAGGCGCTTTGCGTGGCGGCCGGGGCCAGGGAAAAAAACATCGCTTTTGCGGGCTGCGACCTTCCGGGCGTTTACGGCGCCGGCGCTTTCCAGACACTGCTGAACCGCGACCTCGTCCTTCCCACGAACCGTCTTCTGATCGTCGGCGGGGGGAACGTGGGCCTCATTGCCGCCTACCACGCGCTCCAGGCGGGCATCGAGGTCGCCGGGATCGTGGAAGCGCTGCCTTTTGCCGGCGGGTACAAGGTTCACCTCGACAAGATCAGGCGAGCCGGCGTTCCGGTCTGGCTTTCGCACACAGTTCTGCGGGCCGAGGGCAGAGACAGGGTGGAGCGGGCCGTGCTCGGCAGGCTCGATAAGAATTTCCGGCCTATTGCCGGCACGCGTACAAGCCTGGACGTTGACACGATCCTCATCGCCGTGGGGCTGGCATCCATAAACGAGCTGCACGAAAAGGCCTGTCAATACGGCATCCCCTCGTGGACTGCCGGGGATGCCCGGGAAATAGCCGAGGCTTCGGCCGCCATGTTCAGCGGGAAAATCACGGCGCTCAAAATTGCAAAGCACTTCGGCAAGGCGGCCGACGCGCCGCGCTCCTGGCTCGAGACCGAAAAGGTGCTCAAGTCGCGGCCCGGAAAAACATATCCCCTGAAAATCAAAGAGGCGAAGAGGCCGTTTCAGCCCGTCATTCGCTGCGTGCAGGAAATCCCCTGCAACCCCTGCGTGGAAGTGTGCCCCCTGGGCCACGTCCAGATCCCCTCGGACCGTATCATGGACCTGCCGGGCTACAGCGGCGGCGAATGCCTCGGGTGCGGAAGGTGCGTTCTCATATGCCCGGGTCTTGCCATCACGCTTCTTTTCAGGGACTACGATCCGGACAAAAAGCATGCCCTCGTTATCCTGCCTTATGAAATGGACATCGGAACCGTTCACATGGGCGGCCGCGTGACCACCGTCGACATGGAAGGCCGTGAAATCGGGGAAGGGGTCGTGAGGGGCATCAAGAAGCGGCCGGAGTTCAACAGGAGGGTCCTCGTTGCCGTCCAGGTCCCATGGCGCCACAGGCTGAAGGTCGCCGGCTTTGCCTCGCACAGGCCCGGGATTCAGCCTGCAGCGCAGAGCGCGGCCGCGGGGGCGGAAAAAGACGAGGACGATGGCGACGCCGTGATCTGCCGCTGCTGCAGGATAAAGAAGAGCGATGTGCAAAAGGAGATCCGAAGAGGCGTGAGGGACTTCAATGAATTGAAAGCCACCCTGCGAACCGGCATGGGGGCGTGCGGCGGGAAAACCTGCACGCCGCTCATCGAGAGGATTTTTGCCGGCGAGGGGATCAAGACGGGCAAGATTACGCCGCCTACCAACAGGCCCTTTGTAACGGAAGTGCCCATGTCGGTCTTCGCCGGCGCGGGTGCCTGCGAGGGCGAGTGCGAGGACAAGGGCGAGGGCGAAAGCGATGAAGAATAAAGCGTACGACATGATCATCGTGGGCGCGGGAAGCGTGGGATGCCCTCTCGCCTGTTTCCTGGCCGGTGAAGGGCTCGACGTGCTGCTCATCGACAGCCACGCTTCCCCTGGACAGGGACAGAACAAAGCCGCCATCGGAGGCGTGCGTGCAACGCATTCGGACCCTGCGAAGATTCGGCTCTGCCTCGACAGCATCAGGACCTTTTCCACGTGGAAGCAAAAGCATGGCATTGACATCGGCTGGAAAAGCGGCGGCTATTGCTTTCCGGCTTTCGGTGAAAGGGAAGAGAGCATTCTCAAGGGGTTGCTCGATACGCAGAAAGCGTTCGGGCTCAACATCGACTGGGTAGGGCCGCAGCGCATCAAGGAGCTCATTCCGGGCATCGTGGAGCAGGGGCTGCGCGGCGGAACGTACAGCCCGGATGACGGGCAGGTCTCACCGCTGAAAGCGGCCGGCGCCTTTGCGCGGGAGGCCGTAAACCTCGGCGCGGAAACGCGATTCAACGAAAAGGTCACGGCCTTCACTGTTCGCAAGGGGCGCGTGCATGGCGTCATAACGGACAGGGGCTCGTACGCCGCAGCCGGCGTTGTCATTGCCGCGGGCGCGGAGGCCAGGCAGGTGGGGGAGCTTGCGGGCCTTGACCTTCCCGTTACGCCCGACAGCCACGAGGCGGGCATCACGGCCCCGGTCAAGCCTTTTCTCGACCCGCTCGTCGTGGACATCAGGCCGGGCCTGGAAGGCAAAACATCGAACTTCTATTTCGGCCAGAACTCCGAGGGGCAGATTATTTTCTGTTACACGCCCTCCGAGCTCTTTGTCGGGACGAACCGGGAATCGACCTCCGAGTTCATGCCCGTTATCGCCGCCAGGATCGTGTCGCTCATCCCTGCGATGAAAAACCTTCTCGTGCGCAGGATATGGAGAGGGCTCTACCCCATGACGCCGGATGGAATCATCATCCTCGACCGGGTCAGGGAGCCCGACGGCGTATTCGTTGCCGTGGGCATGTGCGGCCAGGGCATGATGCTCGGCCCGGGGGTTGCCAGGTGCATGACCGAGGTGATCGTTCGCGGAAAGCCGACCATTGATCCTGACACGTATAAATCCCTGTCCCTGTATCGCGACTTTCATCAGGCCAGGAAGGAAGCCTTGAAATAGCCGTCCGCTTTCAGCCCGCAGCCTTCGGTTTGCATGGAACGCTCTTTTCCGTTTACAGTTGACATTTGGTTTCAAACCCATAATATCCACTGACGTTAACCTATGCATTTCGGGTGAGGAACCCGGGTGCGAATTTCTTAGAGGAAATAGACATGGACGACAAACTATTTGTAGGAAACATTCCTTATGACTTCAGCGAGGACGATCTGAAATCGATTTTCGACGCAGAGCAGTTCAAGGTTGTGGACGTCAAGCTCATCACGGACAGGATCACGGGAAAGTCGAGAGGTTTCGGCTTTGTCACGCTTGAAACCGATGAGCTCGCAGCGGAAGCCGTCAAGCAGTACAACGGCAAGGAGGTTGGCGGAAGGACCCTGAAAATCGAAGTTGCCAAGGGCAAGCAGCAGAAAGACGGGGGAGAAAGAAAGCCCCGGGCCCCCAGGAATGATTATCCATCCGACGAGCCTCAAGAGCCTAATCTGTAATATACCATTTCCTCCCTTTTACATGTTCCAGAGGTTGGAGGTGTCGGCCAGCTCGACCGTGTCGCCGACGCGCATGCGTGAAAGATTGAACGGGCGGAATGCTTCGCCGTCCCAGCGCAGGAACAGGACCGAGCGGTCATCGAGCTTCAGCTTCATGTCGAATTGCACGGCAAGCACGTCGCGCCTGTCCGGGGTCAGATCTATCAGCGTGGCCGTAAACAGGTCCTTTTCATAGACCCTGCCCTTTTCGAACAGGGGCGTGAGGCGCATGGCCCTTGCAAACATGTTGGACAGCCATCCCGGCCGGTCCGCCCTGATGACAAAGGACCGGTCCCCTGTTCGCTTGGCAGTCACGATTGCATTGCAGGAGTTGAGAATCCGCACATCCACGGGCCTTGCCGTGTAGTATTCGATGATCATGGGAGGGTAGAAAGTCTGAAACATGCCGGACGTGTTCATGATGAGCACGTGCTCCGGGTTGGTCTTTTCAATGTGCTCGATGGCGGTGAGCGACTCGCGCTCCGGGCCCGACATGCTCGGCATGTACATGAACGGGTACATGGCCGAGAAGATGATGCCCGGGATCAGAACACCGGTAAGCACGTACCACCCGAAGATGCGCGTCCACAGGGGAAGGCGCGGGGCATCCGGGGCAAGCCGCTTTGCAAGAGGTCGGATCGAGACCAGCAGCAGGGCCAGCAGGATGCTCGCGCCAATGTATGGAAAGTACAGGCAGCGGTCGCTGGCGTCCGTTCCCATCTGCGGCAGCAGTGACCCGAGGTAGAGCAGCATGGCCCAGACCGCAATGGCGCGGCTGCGGAAAGGCCACAGGGCGGCAAGCCACGTTGCAAAACACACGAGGCCGGCCGCTGCCAGGGGAACCAGCAGCGATGGCATGAACATGACCAGTGACGGGCTCATGACGGACACCGTGGCCATCCACATGACGGGCAGGTGAAGCACCAGGTGGCCGAGGTACTCGAGCGGCTGGCCGATGGGATCGCAGTACATGAGGTTTTTCATGGCCGCGGGCTCGAGCGCCTTGTACAGGCCCAGGTAAACCACGAGCAGCGCCAGCGCCGGGGCCCAGCTCAGCCAGTCCCGTATAAAAACGCCCAGGTCGCGGCGAACACGGCCCGGTCCGGTAAACGGAGCGCCGTCCTCTGCATCGCGGCCCTGCGGCATGAGCGCTGTCATCAGGATGACGACCAGCGGCGCCACGGCAGCGGTTTCCTTCGAACCCATGGCCACCGCCATGGCGGCCAGCGAGCCCACAAGGGCAGCAGCACGTCTCCTCCGGAGCCACGCCGCATGGGCAAGGAGCGACAGGTTGATCATGAGCACGCATATGATGTCCGTCACCGTGGCGATCCAGCCTATGCCCAGGGAGTGGTCCTCGCATCCCACGTAGAAAAGCCCTGCCAGCAGGGCGAGCACGGACTTGCCCGTCAGCTTGCGCACGAGCAGGTACAGGGTGAAGGCCACGCACCCGTGCAGGAGTATGGAGAGAAGATGCAGTGGAAAGGGTTTTTCGCCGAAGAGCCGGATGGATGCTTCGATCACCAGGCTGGGGATGGGACGCCAGAACGCTGCGCGCACGCCCTCTTCCTTCCACCACATTCCCGTGAAAGCCGGGATATCATCCTCTGACCACAGGCCCTTCCACCTCTCAAAGGGCACGGGGTCGTGGCGCAGGTTGCTGACGAGCGCCATGTCGTCCGCCTGGAAGCCGCCCAACAGGTAGTACCAGTTGAAGGCCAGTGACACGAGCATGAAGAGGACAAAGACAAGGGCCGTCCTGTCTGCAAACCGCCGCTTTCCCTCTTCTTCCGGCATGAAAAAAAGCTATCACAACCCACCTGTGCAGACAACAGGATTGTGCGATTTAACGAACGGGAGACTGAAGCCTCCCCTACCCGACAGGGGTAGGGGCGACTGCTTCCAATCGCACCACCAACTGGAAACAGGGTCGAAAAAAAAATTTTTTCTGCTAAACTGATAGCAGTAGGATGGGAAGATCATTTCTAAAATACTGCATGCTGGCCGCGGCTGCCGGCTTCCTCGCGGCCTGCTATGAGTCCAGCGGGACCACGTCGGATGTCCTGCCGGAAGGCGAGCTCGACGGTGCGGACCACCGCGATGCTGACATCGATCCTGTCCCCGACCGGCCGGATGGGCCGGACGGGCCGGATTATCCCGACTCTCCCGACATTCCCGACGTGCCGGACGCTCCCGATCTTCCCGACCTGCCCGATTGGCCCGACGTAGACCCGCCCCTGATCAGCGCCGAAGAGTACTGCTCCAGGTTCGTCATTGCCGCCCGCCTGTACTTCGAGAACTGCGGCACCGGCGCCGAGCT
>JBDRLK010000456.1:0-4188 GCA_043813155.1 Pseudomonadota bacterium
GGCGGCCGTCACCGCAGGGAGTCGTACGTGCACCTGTGGGGCCCTGAAAATTATGTGTATAATATTCAGGGCTTTAGCCTCCCATGCAATAGCATCTAGACGTGTTGCCAATTTCACGCACTGCCGCTATATTTCTATCCCGTGCGCATTCCTGAAATCGCGATAAAGAACTTTCAGTTCACGCTGTGCATCGTGATCCTGCTCGTCATTTTCGGCGTGAGCTCGTTCTCCACCATGCCGCGCTCCGAGGACCCGTCCGTGACCGCGCCGGGCTCCTCCATTATCGTCATCTATCCCGGCGCAAGCCCGGCCGACCTGGAGCAGCTCGTGGTCGACCCCCTGGAAGAGGCCATCAACGAGCTCGAGGACATCAAGAAGCTCTCGGGCTCGGCGGAAGACGGGCTCGCCGTGATCTGGGTCGAATTCGAGTTCGGGTCCGACCCTGATGAAAAGTATTCCGACGTGCTGCAGAAGCTGGCATCGGTCAGGCACAAGCTTCCCGACGACATCATGAGGATCGACACGAACAAGTGGGCGATCTCGGACGTGAACGTTCTGCAGGTCGCCATCATCTCGGACGAGGCAAGCTTCAGCGCCCTGCAGGATGAAGCGCAGGAGCTGAAAAAGGAGCTCGATAAATCGTGGGGCGTGAGCAAGGCCGAGACGTGGGCCTATCCCGAGCAGCAGGTCAGGGTTTCGGTGAACCTTGAGAAAATGGCCCAGGTAAGGATACCGCTCAAGCAGGTCGTGGGCGCCATCCAGAGCGCCAACATGAACATCCCGGGCGGCGAGATCGACGTGGGCAGGAAGCGCTACACCATACGCACGAGCGGGGCCTACCAGTCGCTGAAAGACATTGAAAACACCATCGTGCACACGGACGGCATGAACATCACCACCCTCAAGGACATTGCCGAGGTGCGCTTCGACTACGAAGACGTAAAATACATGGCCCGCGTCAATGGAAGGCGCGCCGTGTTCGTCACGGTCCAGCAGAAGGAAGGCACGAACATCTTCGATGTCATGGACGGCATCCGGCCGAGGATCGAGGCCTTCCGGGCTACGCTGCCCGCGTCCATGGAGCTGATGACCGTGTTTGACCAGTCCACGAGCGTTTCGGCCCGGCTGCACAGGTTTTTCATGAACCTGCTGCAGGGCGTTGCTCTCGTGGGTTTCATCACGCTGCTCATGATCGGGCTGCGGGCGTCCATGATCGTGATCCTCGTCATACCCCTTTCCGTGTTCATCGGGCTGGGGTTCGTCGACCTGAGCGGTTTCGCGCTGGAGCAGATATCCATAGCCGGGCTCGTCATAACCCTCGGGCTTCTCGTGGACAATGCCATCGTGGTCACGGAAAACATATCGCGATTCAAGGACATGGGGTATGGCGACGAGGAGGCCGCGGTCAGGGGGGCGGGACAGATCGGGTGGGCCATTGTCAGCGCCACGCTCACGACCGTGTTCGCCTTCATTCCCATCATCATGATGAAGGACATAAGCGGCGAGTTCATCAGGAGCATGCCCGTGACCGTGATCTACGTTCTCATGGCCTCACTGCTGCTGGCCCTGATCCTCACGCCCTATTTGTCCGGCAAGTTCATCAAGACCCCCCGCGGCGGGAAGAAGGGGATCAGCCAGGCGGCCATGGAGTGGTTCACGGAGAAAATCTACCGCAGGGCCCTGGGCTTTTCGCTGCGCCGCCGGGCGCTCGTGCTTGTCGTCGCGGCCCTTGCCTTTGCCGGCAGCCTGACGCTGTTTCCGCTGGTGGGCGTGAGCTTCTTCCCCAAGGCCGAGAAACCGCAGCTGATCATCAACATCGATACGCCCAGGGGCACGACCCTGGAAGAAACGGACAAGGTGGCCGGGTTCGTGGAGGCCGAGCTTGCTTCGAGGGAGGGAATCGAGCTTTTTGCGGCCAACGTGGGGCACGGCAACCCGCGCATCTACTACAATATCATCACGAAAAGCGAGAGAAGCACGCACGCCCAGTTCTTTGTCCAGCTCAAGGATGACGACCCCGCGGCCATGGCGAAGCTGGTAGGCGAGCTGCGCGAGAAATTCGACGCGCACCCGTCGGGCGGCATCAGGGTCAAGGAGCTGGAGCAGGGCCCTGTCACGGACGCGCCCGTGGCCATCAAGATCATGGGCGACGACCTCGAAGTTTTAAGAAAGGTCGCGGCCGACGTCGAGCGGATGGTGGCCTCGGCGCCCGGGGCCGTGAACGTGGAAAACCCGGTCGACGACCTGAAAACCGACATGAAGATTGAGATCAACCGGGAAAAGGCGGGCATGCTGGGCATCCCCCTGGTGGACATCGACTGGACGGTCAGGGCTTCCATCGCGGGGGTTGCGGTTTCAAAATACCGCGACGCGGACGGAGAGGAATTCGACATCGTGGTGAGGCTGCCGGTGGACGAGAAGCCGAGCGTGGAGGATTTCGACAGGATCTACGTGTCCTCGGTCATCGGCGCCCAGGTCCCGCTCAACCAGGTGGCGTCGGTCGCATACCAGCCCGGCCCGCAGAAGATCACCCATTACAACATGGACCGCAGCGTGACGGTCACGGCCGACGTCATCGGCGGCCACTCGGTGGAGGAGGCCACGTCGCACGTGGTGGCGCAGCTGGAGACGTACGACTGGCCCAGAGGATTCCGATACTACGTGGGCGGCGAGCGGGAGAGCCGCGAGGAGTCGTTCGGCGGGCTGAGCAGGGCCGTGGTCATCGCCATGATCGCGATTTTCGGCGTGCTCGTGTTCCAGTTCAGGTCCTTTTCGCAGCCGCTGATCGTGTTCTCCGCCATCCCGCTGGCCGTGGTCGGCTCCATCATGGCGCTGCTCATCACGGGGCATACCTTTTCGTTCACGGCCTTCATCGGATTGACGAGCCTCGTCGGCATCGTGGTGAACAATTCGATCATTCTCGTCGACTACTCGAACCAGCTTCGCAGCGGCGGGGCGGAGCTGACGGAGGCCCTGAAGGAGGCGTGCGAGACGCGTCTGCGGCCCATCATCCTCACCACGGCAACGACCATCGGCGGCCTGCTGCCCCTGACGCTGGGCGGCGGGTCGGCCTGGGCGCCCATGGGCTGGACCATTATCGGCGGTCTCACGGTGTCCACGGTCCTGACGCTGATCGTCGTGCCCATTCTCTACAGCCTTTTCAGTCCAAAGGTCGCCCACAGCCCTCAGGGGGATTCCTAGCCAAGTTTTTTAATTGATGTAGCTGCGGGCCCTTGGCCCCCTTCGCCGGGCACAAGAGGGCACGCCCAGGGCGTGTAGCTGCAGCCTGCTGTTTCAGGAGGGGAAAAATGACCGACAATGACTACAGGATAGAAACCGACACCATGGGCGTGATCACGACTTTCTTGACATTCCTTAAAAAGTTCTTAATATAATCACGGTTCTCCTCATGGTTTTGGAGCGTAGTGCGGGGCTTCAACCGCAACACCTTATTATGCGGGTCGCCCGGGCGAGGAACCTCGGATGATCAAAGTGCTATGCCGAGGGCGACAGCCCCGCCGAGGCGGCCCTGAAGGGCTGCACTACCGCGATCAGGAATCATGAGAGTTCCGACAATCCGGAGTAGCTCAACCGGCAGAGCGGGTGGCTGTAGCAAAGACTGCAGCTTCCATGGGAAACCATGGTTGAAAAATCGGGTGAATTCAGGGAAGCCTGAGCCCTTGTGAGCAAGGGCATGGTAATCCTGAGCGAAATCCGCCGAAAGGGGTAGACGTAGGCGGGGACGTGCAGAGACTAGGAGGTGAGGACCCTGACCGATAATCCTCCAGAAAGCGCCCGACGCCCTAACTTGACCGAGCCACGATCAAGAGGGCGATGAGATAGTCCAAGCCCTGTGGAAACACAGGGGCCACTTGTAACCACTAGGTTGGGGGTTCGAGGCCCTCCTCCGGAGCCGTGCTGGACCGAGCAGAAAAATCGGTCCACCTGACCGCGTGGGTGGTTAATATTCCCCTCCCCGGGAGCGCGGTCCAGCCCACACGCCCCCTCAGGCAGCGCTACGGAGGCCTCCGGCGCTCGAATTCGCATCGAGGATCTCCGGCATTGCGCCCCGACGACGGCGCCCGCTCTTGCGGGCCATCGCCCGAAAACCTTGCGGGCCATCCGGAATCCCGCATGGACAAAGGCGAAATCCCTTGCGTGCCGTCGTCCGAGCTTGCGGGCCATGCT
>JBDRLK010000457.1:0-2238 GCA_043813155.1 Pseudomonadota bacterium
GAACCTCATGCGCCCGTTCCGGTGCCATTCCGCATACAGCCCTTCTTTGGTATTCGAGCGGTAGTTGCACTGATACTCCTCCTTCACCCGTTTGTCGAAGGAAGTGTAGAAGGCATCCATCTGGATTCGTCCGTCCTCGTAGTAGTCCTGGACGTGGAACAGGTGCTTCTGGTCGTCGAAGCGGATGACGCGCGTGTAGACGATCGTCTCGCGATTCGAGACGGCCTGGCGCAATACGTAGGTTTCGGTTTCCTGGGCTTGCACCCGCCCCAGGCAGAACAGGATCGAGAGAACGGCGGCAGTTCGTTTCATGTCGAGCCGGTGAACCCCATGAGGCCAGTCCGTCTTGCGTATGGCCTTCTTGACGTCCGCGCAGGCCCGTTTCCACTCAGCCGATAAGGAAAAAGGACCCTTGGTAGGAATGTCGAAGTGCTTGGTAATCTTTATCTTGCTCCGCCCTGCCCCTGATTATGCAACAAGCGGACCGGATAAGCAACTGACCTGCCCCCCCTTATAGGGATCCAGCCCGTGTGATAAGATTCTGCTGGACAGATCATCATTATGCTCCGGGAGGTGAGGTCTTTCTCAATCAGGCAACTCCGGTCGCCGAAGTCTGTCGCAAGCAGGGGGATCTCCGAGCAGACCTATTACCGGTGGCGGAAGGAGTACGGCGGGATGAGGGTCGACCAGGCCAAGAGGCTTAAGGAGCTCGAACAGGAGAAAGCGAGGCTGAAGAAGCTGGTGGACGATCTTTCATTGGATAATGCCATCCTGAAAGAAGCAAACCGGGGAAACTTCTAAGCACGGCCAAAAAAGGCCGGGCTGTTGAGCATATCTGTGAAGTCATGGGAATCTCCGAGCGGCGGGCTTGTCCGGTCTTGGGCCAGCCGAGTTCAACCCAGAGGCATGTCCGGAAGATACCCGATGACGAGGAGGGTTTAGTTGGCCAGATCGTCAGCCTGGAGAGCCAGTACGGACGGTATGGTTATCGTCGGACCACCGCATTACTGCGGAACGAAGGCTGGAGGGTAAATCATAAGCGGGTGGAGAGGATATAGCGGCAGCAGGGATTGAAAGTGCCGCAGAAGCAGCCGAAACGAGGCCGACTGTGGCTCAACGACGGATCGTGCATGCGTCTTCGCCCGATAAGGAAAGACCATGTCTGGAGCTACGACTTCGGTCGGATAACGGCGCGTAATTCACGGCGAACGCCGTCAGGCGCTGGCTCGAAGACCTTGGCGTGACGACACTCTACATCGAGCCTGGGAGCCCGTGGGAAAACGGCTACGTCGAATCCTTCATCGGGAAGCTCCGGGATGAACTGCTTAACGGCGAGGTATTAGATACGTTGACGGAAGCGAAAATCCTTGTCGAGGGCTGGCGAAGGGAATACAATCGCTTCAGGCCTCATAGTTCCTTGGGCTACGGGCCGCCGGCTCCAGAGGGCTTTATGGTCGGAAAATTCACTCAAGGGCTGGTACATTGATCGGGGGCAGGTCAGGTTAATAATTCGTAATGACAAATAGAAAGGGCATAGTATGAAAGCAATTGTCCGCACAAAATACGGACCGCCGGAGGTTCTTCAACCCGAAGAGGTTGAAAAGCCTGTTCCGAAAGACAACGAATTACTTGTCAAAGTACATGCTGCCTCCGTCAATGCTCTTGATTGGCACATGTTAAGAGGAAAACCGTTTCTTGTTCGTTTGCAATTCGGGTTTTTCAGGCCGAAAAACAGGATACTGGGCTACGACATCGCAGGTCGCGTTGAAGCTGTCGGCAAAAAGGTGACTCAATTTAAACCGGGCGATGAGGTGTTCGGAGGTCTGGGCTTCGGTCTGGGCGGCTTTGCCGAGTACGCCTGCATTGCCGAAGATGGATTTGTGGCGCTGAAACCATCAGGCATGACATTTGAGGAAGCTGCAGCAGTGCCCGTCGCTGCGGCTACCGCACTGAAGAATATTCGCGACCGGGGACATATACAATCCGGGCAGAAGGTGCTCATTAATGGCGCAGCCGGTGGCGTGGGAACCTTCTCGGTGCAGATTGCCAAATCTTTCGATACGGAAGTCACCGGTGTCTGCAGCGCACAGAATATGGAGATGGTTCGTTCAATCGGAGCGGACAAAGTTATCAACTACGCCAAAGTGGACTTCATCAGGAATGGCCAAAAGTATGATTTGGTTTTAGATAATGTCGGGAACCGCCCGGTATCAGACCTGATGCGTACATTGAAACCAG
>JBDRLK010000458.1:0-3387 GCA_043813155.1 Pseudomonadota bacterium
GCTCGGCAACGGGGAGCCGAAGACCGACAGCCTCACGCCGGTTGACGTGACCGGGCTTTCTTCCGGCGTGGCGGCGATCGCTGCCGGCGAAAATCACGCCTGCGCGGCAAGCGGCGACGGCGTGCTTCGCTGCTGGGGCAAGAACAACCGCGGACAGGTCGGCGATGATTCCACGACCAACCGTTCTGCGCCCGTTGTTGTCACGACGCTGGCGGCCGGGGCGGTTGCAGCGGCGTGCGGACAGGAGCACAGCTGCGCGCTGCTCGACACCGGGGGCGTACAGTGCTGGGGAAGGAACGACAAGGGCCAGATCGGCAGCAGCAGCGCGGGGGGGGAGATCCACACGCCCATAAACGTGACCGGGCTTGCCTCGGGCGTCGCGTCGATCACGGCCGACCAGAAGCACACGTGCGCGATAACAACGGCGGGCGGCGCGAAGTGCTGGGGACTGAACGGCAACGGCCAGATCGGCGACGGAACCAAGGTCGACAGGTCTGCTCCGATGAATGTTTCCACCCTCGGCTCGGGTGTGCAGCAGATTGACGCGGGATGGGCGCATACGTGCGCGGTCCTGGAAAGGGGCGTTGTCATGTGCTGGGGCCAGAATGACGCGGGCGAGATCGGAACGGGGACGACGGGAGGCGAGTATCTTTACCCCGTCAACGTGACCTGCATCGCGGTGTACTAAGTCAATCCGAAAGCTTGTGATAGATCATGCCCACGCGCTCCATGCCGGCCGGGGGGGGGTTGCCGTGAGCCTGAGAATTTCGTCGTACTCATCCCTGTCCATGAAGTAGATGATGAACGCGCCGCTCGAATACATGGGCTCGGTCATGGTCAAAATCCGTCCCCCTGCTGTCATAGCAGCCTGCCGCGGCCAGAACGAGCGGGAGCACAAGCATCATGATTATTTTTTCTGACATATCCTTCCAAGTATACACCATAAACGAGCGTGATCAAATGCAGTTGGTTCAAGGGCGACTGAAGTCGCCCCTACCCTCGTTTGGAAAGGGAGGCTTCAACCTTCCCGCTTTATGGTGTATAGTAACACGTATTATGAAATGCTCTCGATTTATCATCACACTGCTGGCCGCGTTGCTGGCCGCAGGCTGCGGGGACGGGGGAGGGGGGGATTCGCAGGACGGGATGGCGGATGATCTTCTTGGATGCGATCCGCCGGATTATGACATTGACTTTGACTGGTTTGATCCTCTTGAACTATACGATCCTTTGGACGATTTCGTGGTGGACCCTTCCGCAGAGGAAGCGCCGCCGTCGGACTGGGCGGCCGAGATCTGCCTGCGCATGGTCTCCGGGCTTTGCGATTACACGGCCGCGTGCTGCGACGGGACGGAGGCCGCGCTGCAGCAGGCCGAGTGGAACCTGAACTGCACGGACGTGACAAGCTCGCTCGGGTACACGGAGTGCTATGCCTGGGTAGGCGGCATCCTGGCCTCGCCCCACGTGCACGTTGACGCAGGCCGCGTGGAAACATGCCTTTCGCAGTACGCGGCGTTCGTGGCCGAGTGCCCGGGCCCCTCGCCCGTGGCAGGCTATTACCTCATGACCGTTGGGAGGATCGGCGATTGCGACGGCATGTTCTTAGGCGACCTGGCGGCCGGGGCGGCCTGCGCTCACAGCGATGAATGCGCGGCCGAGCTGTACTGCCACGCGGGCGACGGTGTGTGCAGGCCCAGGGTCGGCGCGGAATCGGCATGCACGGCCAATGACCAGTGCGCGCGGGGCATGGTCTGCTCGTCCACGGGCACGTGCAGGACAATGGGAACGGGCGGCGAGGCCTGCGTCACGCCGCTCGACTGCAGGCTCGATTTTCGCTGCGACACCACTTCCATGCCGGCGGTCTGCAGGACCTTCAAGCAGGCCGGGGAGAGCTGCGCGGCCTTTTCGGAGTGCGCCTCGGGCACCTGTGATGTGTCCATCCCGCCCAGCCTGTGCACGGGTTTCTGCGACGGATTATAGCAGCAATTCTTTAAGCTGCATTTTCCGGTTTTCATAAGAATCCTTACGAAATTCTGTTTTTGATAAATAATTTATTATCTAACGGATGATAAATCCCGATTTTTTTTGAAACTTCTTGATTGTTAGGGAAAAAATTGGTTTATACTGAGCTTTAAGGTCGAGTATGTTTTTTACATTTAATCATTTCAGGGAAAGGATATGATTATGAAAAACCACTATTTCTTTTTCTTTTCATGCATGATAACGGCCCTGCTTGCGTTCGGGTGCAACGGCGGGTCGAGCACCGAGGGCGACGCGGACGATGATGCCGCGGACGCGACCCCGGACGGAACCGATGTTGCCGGTGACACCGGGCCGGACGTTGCAACGGACGAGGAGCAGGATACTGCGCCCGATTCGGCCGGGGACCCCACGCCGGACCTGACGCCGGACCCCACACCGGACCCGACCGGGGACACGGTGGAGGACACGCCGGAGGACGCGCCCGGCGACGTTGCGGAGGAGGAAATCCCGGCGATCGTCGATGACCTGGGCACCAACAACCAGGACATCACGGGCGTGGAGAGGGTCATCTTCCTGGGCGATTCCATTACCGCGGCCCTGTACGTCCCCCCGCCCTGGTCCACGCGCATCCAGGGCGACCTGCGCGCCCTGTGGCCGGGAGTCGAGATCCGCAATTACGCGGTGGGAGGGGCCAAGACAAACGACGTTTACGACGATCAGCTCGGGAACATTGACACGGACTCCACGAAAAAGACGCTCATCATGATGACGATCGGCGGAAACGACGCGCTTCAGGTCATGGGCGAGGACACGGAAACTTCGCTTGCGCACATGCGCGGAAAATTTGACGATTACCTCGTGCCCACCATCGAGTTCCTGACCGACCCCGGAAACTTTCCCGGAGGCTCCTTCGTGATCCTGGCCAATGTCTACGACCCGACCGACGGCGTGGGCGACTTTACGCACTGCGGCCTGGGCGTGTTCGCCGAGGACTGGCCCGAGGGAGTGGCGCTCGCCTCGACCCTCAACGGCTGGTACCTGGACCTTTGCATGGAAAAGGGCATCGACATGCTGGACACGTACATGCTGTTCGCGGGCCACGGGTTCAACAACGACGACCCGGAGAACGAGTTCTACTGCAACCGCTGCGAGCCCGACTGCCCCTGCCCGCGGTGGTACGACCTGACCTGCATTCATCCCAATGCCGACGGCCACATTGCTCTGGCCGGTTTCTTCTACGGCATGATCACGCGCTGAAAAACAGGAGACAAGGAGGCAACGCATGGGTGGTTTTTCCTTTCGTTTATGGGCTGCCCTGGCTGCGGCGGCTTTCGCGGCCACGGGATGCCTTCCCGACATACCGCACGACGACCCGCCGCTGACCGTTGAGGCCGAGTTCGACCC
>JBDRLK010000459.1:0-2590 GCA_043813155.1 Pseudomonadota bacterium
CGGGGGATCGAAGGGGCCGGGCCTTGAATCTTGAATTTTTCGGGGTTTTTCTATGAAATTATTTCATAGCGAACTTTTCATCTTTCGCGCTATTAAATAATTTCATAGAAATAATGGATTAAATTAAAGATTCATGGCCCGGCCCCCATACTCACCCCGGAAACGTGCATGCACCCTATCCAGGGTTACGGCTTGACACATAACGAGCTTGTGTTAATAGAGAAAAAAGATCGGCATCAAACTGAATGATCGTTCGGCCTGCAGGCAGGGGCGGGAATTGTGGGGTTAATCGATTTTCAGGGAATCCCGCAGCCACGGAGACGGGGCGAAACCGGCAGGTTGCCTGTAGGAGCGCCATGCCCGATGACGCAAATCTGTACGCGGACAGGATAGACCTGGCCGCTTACCTGACGCCCGCGGAATGCGGCGCCGGCGGCACGTGCACGCCTGACGAGCTCGCTGCAGGGCTCAAGGCCGGCACGATCCGCGTCGAGGACTGCCCGGGTCTCAGCCCCGGGAAAAGCTACGCCCTGTCCCTGGCCCTTCGGGCCGGCAACATCATGCCCGCGGTTCCCATGCTGACCATGCCCAGGCCCGTGCCCACGGACCTGATCGAGCTCAACAACCCCGGTCCGGACTCGCCCCTGCTGGTGACCGGCAACAGCGAGATCACGCTCGCGGTCATGACGGGCGTGCTGTCCACGACGGTCAGCCCGCTGTACCTGCTCCTGGTGGACTGCAACGGCGACACGGTGGACATGGCAAAAGTTCTTCACAGCTTCACGGGCGAGCGCCTGAAAAAGGCGATGGAAGATCACGCCGTGGCCTCAAAGGTCGGCCATTGCAGCATGATCGTATCAGGCTGGCTCGAACCTTACCTGGAAGAGCTGGCCGGCGCCGTTGGATGGGATATCGAGGTCGGGCCCGTATGCGCTGCCGAGCTTCCTTTGTACCTGGGGGACAAATGGAAACCGCCCGGGGAGCCCGGGGCGCAATGACAAGGAGTTGCTCATGGAAAGACTGAACTTCATCGACCCGGAAGAGGCCAAGCCGTTTATCAAGAAGCTCTTCGAAAAGATCGGGATGGTCCCGAACCTGTACGGCATGATGGCCAACTCCGCCATGTCCTTCGACGGGTTCATCAAGCTGACCGCGTGCCTGTATGCAACGAGGCTGGAAAAGAAATACAGGGAGATGATCTACCTGGCCACATCGCGGCTCAACGGATGCGAGTACTGCCGGGCGTCGCACACGGCCACGGCCGTGGAGCACGGGCTCCTGACGGCCGAGGAATGCATTGCAGCGCGAAAGAGGCAGAGCCCGGATCCAAAGGTTGATGCCCTGCTGAAATTCACCGGGGAGGCCGTGGAGAAGAGAGGAAAGGTGAGTGATGAATGCCTTCAGAAGGTCAGGGACCGGGGATTCGAGGACCATCACATCGTGGCTGCCGTGGCCACCATTGCACTGGCAACGTTTTCAAACTACCTGTCCAACGTGGCGCAGCCGGACATGGACTACCTCGACGCCCCGCCCATCGATTGATCTTTCCCCAACGGCGGGTAGGGGCGGCTTTAGCCGCCCGGAAAACATGGCGCGCCGGGGGCGTGCAGCTACAACCCGGACACGTTGAGCATGTAGCTGCCGTCCACCCCGCTGTAGCCGTCCACGAAGAGAAAATAGACGCCGGGCGGGAAATCGCGGCGGATCCACGACTGCCACTCCCAGTCCGGGTCCCCGCAGTAGTCGTCATTGCACTCCAGGTCGGGACCCGAGTCGCAGTCGTCCCTGTAGTACAGGACCGTGTCCCAATACTCGCCGCACGTGTCCGTGGCCACGCGCACCGAGGACTCGAGGATGAAATAGAACACCTCGTCCTCGGCGTCGGAGGACTGGCAGCTTGGCTGGTAGCGGTCTGCCATGTCCCCGGTGTCGCCCGTGACGCTGTCGCGCAGCCTCTTCGGGCTGCCGCACCCGTCGCCCTGGGCCCAGTCGGCCGTGGCGTAGATCTCGATCGTGAAATTGCCCGTGGAGCCGTCCATGCCGTCCACAACGAGGTAGTAGTCGCCCGCCGCAAGGTTGTCGATGATGAGCACGGACGAGGCAACGCCCGAGTAGGCGTTGTCATTGCAGTGCAGGCTCTCCCCGCAGGTGGTGGAAAGATAGATGACCGGGTTCATGGTCGTTGAATGAACGGCGATAAAAACGTCCGCGCTCGTTGCGAGAGTGGCGGTGTACACAACGTCCAGCCCTCCGCTCCCGCCGCAGGAGCCGGTGGTGTCGTCGGTCATGCCCGCGTTCGTGCCGGCCGTTGTCCCGCCGATGGTCACGGTGCCGGGCGACGAGCAGTTGTCCAGGGGAATCCCGCCGCACCCGTTGTCGGGGATGGTGTCGCAGTCGTCATCGTAGTCATTGTCGCAGGTCTCTTCTGCCGCGCAGCACGCGCCCCAGGCGCACCCGGCCAGGCACGTCCTGCTGCCCGCAACGCCGACCGGGTTGGTGCAGCCGCCGGTCACGCCCAGGCAGCAGTCGAAACCGTTGTCGCAGCCGGACATGCAGTCATCGTCCAGGCCGTTGCACACCTCGGTCGGGG
>JBDRLK010000460.1:0-6984 GCA_043813155.1 Pseudomonadota bacterium
GCCTCGAGCGGGAGATCGCCGAGGGGCCCATTCCGCAGTGCGTGGGCATCATCATGGACGGCAACCGCAGGTGGGCCAGGGGCGAGGGAAGGCTTCCCTGGGAAGGCCACAGGGAAGGGAAAAACAAGGTAAAACAGTTTACCGAATGGTGCATGGACATCGGCGTGCGGAACGTTGTTCTCTACAGCTTCAGCGCCGAGAACTTCAGCCGCAAGAAGCACGAGGTCAGCGAGCTCATGCGCCTGTTCAAGGAAGGGTTCCAGGAGCTGGCCACGGAGCCCATTATCGAGGAAAAGGGCGTGCGGATCAGGGTCATGGGCAAAGTGGAGATGCTGCCCGAAGATGTCCAGGAGGTCATCAGGTCCATCGAGGAAAAGACGAAGAACAACAAGAACTATGTCCTTGCCTTTGCCATTGCCTACGGCGGCCGGGAGGAAATACTCCATGCATGCCGCTCCCTGGCCCGGAACGTAAAGGAAG
This sequence comes from Pseudomonadota bacterium, assembly GCA_043813155.1. Classification (GTDB taxonomy): domain Bacteria; phylum Myxococcota_A; class Polyangia; order DRWM01; family DRWM01; genus JBDRLK01. Next base: position 481 of record JBDRLK010000460.1, read on the forward strand.
GAAACATCAACGTCGACGACATCAACGAGGAAACCTTCCGCAGTAACCTCTATGCCTCGGACATTCCCGACCCGGACATGATCATCAGGACGAGCGGTGAGAAGAGGATGAGCGGTTTCCTTCCCTGGCAGGCAACGTACAGCGAGCTGTTTTTCGTGGACGTTCACTGGCCCGCGTTCAGGAAAATCGATTTTCTTCGCCTGGTCCGCATCTATCAGCAGAGAGAGCGCCGAGCGGGATCTTGACACCCCCCCTGTAGCTGCGCCCCCTTGGGGCGCCTGGAGCACAAGCGCGCCTGGGGCGCGTCTGGTGGACACGCCGAGCTCGTCCCGGGCGAAGCGAGGGAGCCGCGCCTGCGTGCAGCATCATTTGATTTTAAAGGCATCAAGTTAGATTTTTACTCGTATATTGACATAATAGTCATAATTTCTTATTAAACACAGCAACCATGAATGACATTAAAAAACCCCCAACCGAAGGCAATTTTCTGTTAACCTCTTTGGACGAAATCATCGCGTGGGCGCGGAAATTCTCCCTGTTCATGTATCCTTTCGTCACGGCCTGCTGCGCCATGGAATTCATGTCCACCATGGGCCCCATGTACGACCTGGCCCGTTTCGGCGCCGAGGCCCCCAGGTGGTCCCCCAGGCAGACGGACGTCCTGTGGGTCGTGGGAACCATCTCGAACCGCCAGGCCCCGATCCTCAAGCGCGTCTACAGCCAGATCTCCGAGCCCAAGTGGGTCGTGGCGTTCGGGACGTGCGCCAGCTGCGGCGGGTTCTACGACAACTACGCCGTGCTGCAGGGCATTGACAAGATCATTCCAGTGGACGTTTACCTGCCCGGCTGTCCGCCCAGGCCCGAGCAGGTCCTCGACGGGGTCATGCTGCTGCAGCAAAAGATCCAGAGAGAGAAAAACGAGCCCTGGAAACGGAAAAAAAGTGAGGCCAGAGTATGAGCCAGAAAGTAATCGACAGGATCAAGGCGAAATTCCCCGGCGCGGTCACTGACTCGGGCGTGGCCATGGGGGACGCGTTCGCCGTCGTAAAACGGGACGGCTATTTCGAAGTGGTGAAATTCCTCAAGGAGGACCCGGACTGCCTCTTGAACCACTTCATCGACCTGACCTGCGTGGACTGGCCGGATCGGGAAGAGCGGTTTGAAGTCGTGCTTCACCTCCGCTCGCAGGCCTTTAACCACCGCGTCAGGATCAAGACCGGCGCCGCGGCGCTCGACCCGGTCGTGGCTTCCGTGGTTCCGATCTTCAGGGGCGCGAACTGGTTCGAGAGGGAAGCGTACGACATGTACGGCGTCAAGTTCGAGGGGCATCCCGACATGAGAAGGATCCTCCTGTGGGAAGGCTTCGAAGGGCACCCGCTCAGGAAGGATTACCCGAAAAACAGGCGCCAGTGCCCCACCGCGATGCTGGAAGATTTCCCTAAACAACCGCCTCCCTTCGGGGAGAGGTCATGATAAGGATCGTGTGAAATGGAAAAGTACGAAGAAAGAGATATCCTGCTTCCGTCCGAGCCCATGATGGTCAACATGGGACCGAGCCATCCGGCCATGCACGGGACCACGCGATGCCTCGTTCACCTGGACGGGGAGATCGTCAGGAAATCGGATGTTCAAATCGGTTTTCTTCACCGCGGTTTCGAGAAGGAATGTGAAGCCGGGACCTGGAACCGGGTGTTCCCCTACACGGACCGGCTCAACTACGCCTCGCCCATGCTCAACAACATCGGCTACGCCATGGCCGTCGAGAAGATGCTCCAGGTCGAGGTCCCTCCCAGGGCCCGCGTGGCCCGCGTAATCCTCGGGGAGCTGGCGAGAATCAAGGACCACCTGGTCTGCATCGCCGCCATGGCCATGGAGCTCGGCGCGTTCACGCCGTTCCTCTACCTCGTCAAGACTCGAGACTGGATCTACAACATCATGGAAGAGGTCACGGGCGCGCGCGTCACGCACTCATGGATGAGAATCGGCGGGCTGAAGCAGGACATTCCAGACGATCTGGCGGATGCCGTGAGGGAAGTTCTTCCGAAAGTCGAGGTCACCATTCGGGACGTGGAAAGGCTCCTTCTTCGCAACCGCATTTTCATGGACAGGACCGTCGACGTGGGCGTCGTTACACAGGAGGCCGCTCTCGATTACGGCTGGACCGGACCCTGCCTGCGGTCCACGGGCGTGGCCTACGACGTGAGGAAAGCCTACCCCTACCTCGGCTATGACAACTACGAATTCGACGTGCCCGTGGGCACGAACGGCGACAGCTACGACAGGTTCGTGATCAGGCTCGAAGAGATGCGCCAGAGCAGCCGGATCCTGGAGCAGGCCGTGGAGAACATTCCAGGCGGCGCGTTCATGCTCGAGATCCCCGAGGTGACGCTTCCCGACAAGGAAGAAGTGTACACCACGATCGAAGCCACGATCAGGCATTTCATGATCATCATGAAGGGAGAGAACATTCCGCAGGGCGATTCCTATTCCTGCACGGAAGCCACGAACGGCGAGCTCGGGTTTTACCTGGTTTCAAACGGCGGCAAGGGGCCCTACAAGTGCAGGTGCAGGCCCCCCTGTTTCGCCAACGTTGCCGCGCTTTCCGACATGGTCGACGGGGGGTTCGTGGCCGACATTATTCCATGTTTCGGATCCATCAACATGATCGGCGGAGAGTGCGACAGGTAATAGGAACGTGAGCACGGTCAGGATAAGTATCAACGGCGTGGACCACGAGGCTGAGGCCGGAAGCACCATCCTCCAGGTCGCCAGGGGAAAGGGGATCAACATCCCCACGTTCTGCTGGCACGAGCGCCTTTCCATCGTGGCCAGCTGCAGGATGTGCCTCGTCGAGGTGGCCGGGGCGCCCAAGCTGCTGGCCGCGTGCCAGACCTTGGCCATGGACGGCATGCAGGTCCTGACGGAATCGGACAGGGTGAAGGACTGGCGCAGGCGCAACCTCGAGTTCATTCTCCTGCATCACCCCGTGGACTGCCCCATCTGCGACGCTGCGGGCGACTGCAAGCTGCAGGATCTTTACTACGAGTACGACAAGGAGAAGTCGAGGCTCTGGAGCTTCAAGGAAAAGCTCCATAAGAGCAAGAGGAAAGTGTTCGGCCCGCACATCGTGTTCGACGGGGAGCGCTGCATCCTTTGCACGCTGTGCATTCGTTTCTGCGAGGAGATATGGGGCGAGCATCTGCTCGACTCCAGGCTCAGGGGCAACGAGAGGGAGATCATCGTCGCCGCGGGCGAAACCCTCGATTTTCCCTATTCGCTCATGACCGCGGAGCTCTGCCCCGTGGGCGCCCTGACGAACCGCGATTTCAGGTTCAAGAAGCGCTGCTGGTTTCTTTCGGGCATGCCGGGCATCTGCCCCGGGTGCGCCACGGGCTGCGCAGCCGTCATGGACCATGACGAAGGAACGATATACAGGATGCGGCCGAGGGTGGACAAGGCCGTGAACGGCTGCTGGCTGTGCGACGACGGTGTCCTGGCCGGTGAGCTGCACAACCGGGGCAGGCTCACGGCCCCCCTTGTGCGCGGGGGCGCCGCTGCCATGGAAGCCGCGCCTCAGGAGGCCCTGGAGAAAGCAGCCGGCCTGCTGCGCCCGGCAACCCCGGCCCATTCGGCGATCGTGCTCAGCGCGGAGCACACGTGCGAGGAAAACCTGGCGCTCGTGAATTTTGCCGGCGCCATTGGCCTGGGCGGCCGGACATACATCGAGGGAAGGCCGGCGGGAGAGGGCGACAGGCTCCTTCGCCACGAAGACAAGAACCCCAACAGGGCGGGAGCCCTGAAGATTGCCGGCAGCGTGTCGCTTCCCGGAAGGAGCGAGCTGGTCAGGGACCTGCAGGCCGGTAAAATCAAGACATTGATCTGCCTGGGCGGCGAAGGGCCGGAGGAAGGGGACGTGCCCGGGGATGCGGCGGTCATCACCCTGGCGGCCAGGCGGGGCAACATGACCGACGCGGCCACGGTCGCCATCCCGGCGCCCTCGTTTGCCGAAACCAGGGGACGGTACATAAGCAGCAGGGGCATGGTCCGCGCCTTCGACGTTTCCATCAAATCCTGGGGAAGCCTGCGGCCGCCGCCGCAGGTATGGGAAACGCTTGGGAAAATAGCGCAACTGCTGGGCGCGCCCACGGATGAATTGAGTGAAAAAGCCATAAGGGATAATACGCAGGCCCTGTGCGGGCGCAGCAGCGCAGGGCTTCCGGCGAGTGATATGCAGGCAGCGGGCCTGTAGCCGCACGCCCTTTGGCGTGCCCTGTAGCTGCACGCCACTTCGGCGTGCCGGGAGAAGACAAATGACTCTGACTTGGATCGTTATCATTGCCCTGATCAAAATCTCGTTGGTCATCGGGGGCGTCGTGTCCATGGGCGCGCTGCTCACGTGGTGCGACAGGCGCCAGAGCGGCATACTCCAGGACAGGCTCGGCCCGAACAGGGCTAACATCGGAAAGTTCAGGTTCTGGGGGCTGCTTCATCCGGTGGCCGACGGGCTGAAAATGGCCTTCAAGGAAGATTTCATCCCCGCAAGGGCGGACAAGCTGCTGCACGGCGCCGCGCCTTTCCTGGCCATCTTTCCGGCTCTCCTGGTCTTTTCGCTGATCCCCTTCGGCGACGACCTGAGGCTCGACCTGGCGAAGCACGTGCTTCCCTCGTCGGGGGAGATCTACAGCAAGTACGTCGTTCCGATGCAGGTGGCCAGGCTCGATGCGGGCATCCTGCTGATCATCGCCGTGTCCTCAACGGGCATCCTGGGGAGCGTGCTGGCCGGCTGGGTCTCCGACAACCGTTTCGGCATCATCGGCGCCCAGCGCTCGATCAACCACCTCGTGAGCTACGAAGTCGCCCTTGGGCTGACCCTGATCTCGCCGCTCGTCGTGTACGGCACGGTGGACCTGTACTCGGCCGTGAAATTCCAGGAAGCGCACATGTGGGGCTTTGTCTACCAGCCCGTGGCCATGATCCTGTACCTGGCCGCGGCCACGGCCGAGGCCAAGCGCATTCCCTTCGACCTGCCCGAGGGGGAGAGCGAGATCGTGGCGGGCTATTTCATCGAGCACGGCTCGTTCAAGTTCGGGATGTTCTTCTTCTCCGAGTACATGGAGGTGGTCGTCCTGTCCGGCATCCTGGTCACTCTGTTCCTGGGCGGGTGGGACATGCCCTTCGTGGACCGCAGCGGCTTCGTGGCCAACCTGCCCTGGCTGGGCATCCACTGGGTGGCGAACCTGCCGCACTGGATGGTCACGGCGATCCAGGTCTGCGCGTTCGCCGGAAAGGTGGTGGCGGTGGCCTGGTTCAGCCTCATGCTGCGCTGGACGTTGCCGCGCTTCCGCTATGACCAGCTCATGGACCTTTGCTGGCGCTACATCGTCCCGCTGGCGGCCGCGAACATCATCATCACGGCCATTATCGTGCTGCTGCTCAAGTAGGACTATTTGGGCGGGGCTGAAGCCCCGCACTACATGCTGGAGGAAAAAAGACAATGCAACAGCCGCAAACAACCGGAAAACCCATCGACAGGCCGAAGGACAACCTGTGGGAAAAAACCTATATCTGGGAGATCGGCCGCGGTCTGTGGGTCACCATGAGCCACTTCTTCGTCAACCTGCTGACCCGCAAGTGGACGGCCACGACCCAGTACCCGGACCAGAAGGTCGCCTATCCCCCGCGCTATCGCGGCGTGCACAGGCTGCTGGAGCGCGAGGACGGGTCAAAGCGCTGCGTGGCCTGCTTCTGCTGCGCCACGGCCTGCCCGGCCCAGTGCATCTACATCGAGGCCGAGGAATACCCCGAGGACCACGAGAACGCGCAGTACGAGAAGTTCGCCAAAAGGTTCGTGATCGACGAGTTGCGCTGCGTGTTCTGCGGCTACTGCCAGGAGGCCTGCCCCTGCGACGCCATCCGCCTGGACACGGCCATGCACGCCCCCGCCTCGCTCAAGCGCGCCGAGCTGATCTACGACGAAAAGGTGCTCGGCTCCTTCAAGGGCCATGACGGCACGAAGGTCACCTCCAACCCCAGGGGGTAGTCCTGTTCCTCGCTGGCATTTGATATTACACGCTATCCCCTTGACAAGAAAAGCACCATCAATAATTATTGTGATTAAGTACCCATGATAATCGGTGCTCGAACATGAACGAAAAGCACGAGACAAAAGAGACGAGTAAAACCGGGGAACCGTGGCTGCCCATAGAGACAAAGCTGGTCGTATGGTCGGTGATCGGAGGAATCATTGCGCTGATCGTGCTGGCAATCTTAGTGCACATATTTCTCCTGTGAAAATAATCGAACGAGCATTGCCTTCATTGTGAACAGAACGGAAAAGGAGCTTGAAAATAGCTGAACAGAGAAAATGGTATTCTGGAATGGTGAGCACAGAAGACTGGTGGGCTGTCTGGCTGGGTCTTTTCTTTGTTCTCCTCGGCCTTCTGTCCGCGTCATTCGGCTTCGACCTGACGGGCTGGATAGTGAAATTCTCCAAGTGGGTACATA
>JBDRLK010000461.1:0-19788 GCA_043813155.1 Pseudomonadota bacterium
CCCATACTCCCCCCGGAATCGTGCATGCACCCCGACGGGTGAGATTGAAATCCATCGGGAGGCATAAAAAGTGTACAAGCGCAAATCGCACCCATTGACGATGACCACTTGACCTGAACCTCAAATAATGGTTTTATTTTCATAGTAAATTACAATCTTGGCCGAAAGACCGTCCGCCAGGCCATAAGGAGGTGTGAGCAATGACCAGAAGAAAAATCGCCGCACTGGTTTCAGCAGCCGCGTTCCTGTTTCTGTTCAGCTTCGAAACCATGGCCAAGGACAAGAAAGCAGCCGCACCTTCCAAAAAGGAAGCCAAGGCGGACAAGGGGAAGGGGAAAAAGGACGATGGGAAAAAGAAAGACGCCAAGAAAAAGGACAAGGCCGTGAAAAAGGATAAAAAGGAGGAGAGCACGGCGGCAGAAGAGGGAGCCGATAAAAAGGAAACGGGCGAAGAAAAGGATAAAAAGACGAAAAAGGGCAATGTAAAGAAAATCCACGCCGAGGCCGTGAAATTCTACAAGGAAGGGAACTTCGCCCAGGCCGTGGAGCGGTTCAAGGAAGCGAACGAAATCGTTCCAAATCCCGTTACCCTGTTCAATATTGCCAGGTGCTACGAAAAGCTGGACAGGCTGGACCTTGCCTATGAATACTACGCAAAATATGTTGAGACGGGCGACAAGACCAGGCTTTTGGACGCTGACGAGGCGATAGAAAAAATTGAAAAAACGAAGGTCCTGCTCAAAGTAAAGACCAAGCCCGGAGGCGCCCTCGTGTTTCTGGACGGGGACGGGGAGGCGCTTGGAAAAACACCGCTGGCCGAGGAAATCAGCGCGGGCGGGCACACCCTGCACATAAGGAAGGACGGCTACGAGGAGGTCGAGGAGACGGTGGATGTCGCCTTCGGCGGTGACGCCTCGCTGGACCTGGAGCTCGACGAGATCGAAGGCGGCGGGGAAATCGAAGGTGAAGGCGCCGAGCTTCGCCTTGAAGGTGAAGCGAAAAAATCGCTGGTCCCCATTTCCCTGGGCCTCGGCGTCGGCGCAACAGTGTCAACGACCGACCTTGTCGGCTCATACATCGATGCCAGCCTGTACGTAACGTACAGGATTAAACAGTTTGCGGTGGGGATCGGGATCGACAACCTGTTTTTCGGAAACTCCTACCTCATGGCGGTCTTTCCCGTCGGGACCTACACGCTGAAGGTGTGGAAGGACCTGTCGCTGAACTTCGCCGTGGGCTTCGGAGCGGCATATCTTCATGCATTTGACGATTACAGGCAGGTAAGCTCCGGCGCTCACTGGGACCTCGTCGTGCATGTGGACGCAAAGCTGCTTTACAAGCTCGGCCCCGTGTACATCATCGGCATCCCTCTCTGCACGGAAATACTCGTCGGCGCCGGAAGCGTCGATCCCGCGCCCCTGGCCCAGTTCGCTTTCCTTGCCGGTGTCGGCTACGACTTCTAGCTTTTTTTTATGCGGCTTGCAGCTGCGGGCCCTCGGCCCGCCAGCGGCACGCCAAGGGCGTGCAGCTACAGTATTTTACGCGCCCTCCTTCCAGGCATCCAGGATCTTTCTGTCAAGCCTCGAAAGGGCCAGCCCGGCAGCTCGTTCATGGGTCACAAAGGTCCCCTGGCCCTCGCCCGTGAGCTTTCTGAAGGCCGGGGAGTTTTCTTGCAGAACGCGGGGCACCACCGAAATCGTGAAGTGGCTGTAAGTGTGCCGCACCTCCCGCAGCTTTCTTCCACCTGCGCCTCGCACGCTTTTTCCCTTGGACAGGGGAAAACCCCACAGGCCCCCCAGCATTTCGTCGTCGCGCCGCTTTCGCAGGTAGAAGCTGCGGCCCCTGACAAGGATGAACGCCTCGGCTTTCACGAGCGGCGCTCTTTTGCGCGGCCCGGGCGCCGGGAGCTCCCTTACCCTGCCGGCCAGCAGCGCCCGGCAGCTCGACTTGACCGGGCACGAGCCGCAGGAGGGGTTGCGCGGCGTGCAGCACGTGGCGCCCAGCTCCATGAGAGCCTCGTTGAAAAGACCTGCGCGGCCTTTCGGGAGCAGCGGCTCCAGCTTTTCCCTTGCCGCTTTTTCCGTCACCTTTCCGTTTATGGCAAAAACCCTGGCCGCGACCCGCTTCACGTTGCCGTCAACGCACAGGGCATCCTCGCCGAATGCAAGAGAGGCAATGGCCGCGGCAGTGTAGCTGCCGATGCCCGGAAGATTGCGAAGCCCGCTGCCGGTGCGAGGCATCCTTCCGCCGCAGCGCTGCACGATGATCCCGGCCGCTTCGTGCAGCGCCCGCGCCCTGCGGTAGTACCCGAGGCCCTCCCATGCCTTCAACACGTCGTCGGCCGGAGCGGCGGCCAGGTCGCGGATCGTGGGAAACAGCCTGATCCATTGCTTGAAATAAGGAACAACCGCGGAAACCTGCGTCTGCTGCAGCATGACTTCCGAAACCCAGACATGGTAGGCTTTCCTGGGCTCTTTCCTCCACGGCAGCGATCGCCTGTTTCTTTCAAACCACCTTATAAGTCCCGATCTCACGCCTTGACTCCGCATCAAATTAAAATCCGGGGTATGGGTGACTTTAGTCGCCCATTCCTTTTTATTCAGGAGGCTAAAGCCTCCCCTACCCTCAGAACTCTTGATATGGTACCCTGCAATGTTGAAACATACTGGGCAGCAGAAAGCCACTCCACTCGTCGATGTAGCCCATTTCATGCCCGAAGAGTGTTTCATATATTATGAATCACATACGGCATTCCCTCTCGACGGGGGTGTCAGGAGTCCTGACCCTGGCATTCATGAGATGGCTTCTCCGCCGTCCGCCTCTTCTTCAGGGCCGCCGAAATATTCATCGGGATTGTCGAACACCTTCTGCACGACCCTTACCATGTTTGACATGAGGGCGCCGTCGCAGAACCTGTGGTCGATGGTCGCGTTCAATGTGACGATATCCTTGACCTCGACCTTACCGTCGATGACGACCGGACGCGGCTTTGCCTGGCCCAGCGCGATGATCATCGGGACCCGGCTCCAGGGTATGAGCGGCGCGTAGCCCGTGTCCAGCCCGAGCGAGCCGATGTTCGTGATCATGCAGGCTCCCATGGAATCTTTCGGGATGCCCGGGAACCTGATATTCAGCGTGTAGGAGATAAAGGCCACGATCGCCAGGAGCATGCGCACGACCAGGGAGGGGAGCACGTTGAAAATGCCCGAGGTTTTCTGGATATCCAGGTCCTTTTTGTTTCGAGCCCTGTCCACTTGCCCCGCTATGTTCTGCGCGATTTTGTGCACGCCTTTCCTGTTCAGCTCCTTTATGTGGATGCCGGTCAGGTCCTGGCGCCCGGTCTCGTGCTCCGTCATAACCTGGAAGAACATGTCGATGCTCTGGCGCAGGTAGATCCTGCCGAAGCGGACATACCCGTTCAGGTCCGGGTACTTTTCCATGGCAACGGCTACTGCGCGCGCGACCATGGGCAGGACGGTGATCTTGGGCCCCTTTCCCGCATGCTTCTTTCTCCAGGCATTGGCCTTTGTCAGGTCGACTTCGAGCGTCCCGTAGACCGTAGGGTTTCGCGGGAGCCTCCACGTGGCCAGCGCGATCTTGCGAAAGGGCGGCGTATTCTTGAGCGGCTTGATCTTCACGTACCTGAGCGACATGGCTTCTGCCTTTCTTTTCCCGTGCACGCTTGCAACGGTGAATGACTTGACTGATAATATATCTGTAAACGGCCCGGGAAGGCAACATGAAAAAACACTCGCGCAGAATTTTCGTCAAGTTTGGCCTGTGCCTGTCGTTGACCGGGCTCGTACCCGCGGGCATCATCGCCTGCGGAGGCTGCAGGCGCAAAAAACAGGCGTCGCCCGCATCCGCCTGCCTGCAGGGTGATAACGCCGACAAGCTGCGGTCCTTCGTGAAAAAGGACGTGAGCGGCGTTGACGTGGAGCCCGTCTACATGAAGCTGCACCGGAGCGGTGAGCTTGAAAAACGCGGAAAAGAGCTCTGGGACATCATGAAAAGCTGCGAGCTGTGCCCTCGCCGATGCGGCGCCAAACGCCTGGACGGGGACGAGGGATTCTGCGGAAGCACGTCGCAGCTCGAGGTCTCCTCGCACAATCCCCACTTCGGCGAGGAAAAGGGCCTCGTGGGCAAGGGCGGGTCAGGCGCCATCTTCCTGACCAACTGCGGCCTTCGCTGCGTGTTCTGCATCAACTGGGAAATCAGCCAGGGCGGCCACGGCAAGGACAGGAGCATCGAGGCAATGGCCGGCATGATGCTCGACCTCCAGGAACGGGGCTGTCACAATATCAACATGGTCACGCCCACGCATTACAGCGCGCACATCCTGCTCGCCCTGGACATAGCGGCCGGGAAGGGCCTGAAGCTGCCTCTCGTCTACAACACCTGCGGCTGGGAGAGGCTCGAGATCCTCGAGAAACTGGACGGCGTGGTCGATATCTACATGCCCGACTACAAGTACGCTGACGGGAAAATGGCCGCCAGATACTCGTCCGACGCTGAATCCTACCCCGAGGTCACGAAGAAGGCGCTCATCGAGATGAACCGGCAGGTGGGCGTGGCAAAGGCCGCTGCCGACGGCCTCATCCACAGCGGGCTCATCATACGCCACCTGGTCATGCCCAACGGAGTGTGCGGGGGCGCGCAGATCATGAAATGGATCAGCGAGAATCTGCCGAAAGACACCTACGTCAACATCATGTCCCAGTACAGTCCCATGTACAAGGCATCGGAGTTTCCCGAAATATCGAGGAAGATCACGTTCCGGGAATACAACGAGGTCGTGAAAGCCGCAAAAGAAGCCGGCCTCACGAACATGGACATCCAGGGCTATCCGCTGGGCCGGAAATAAGCGATTCAAGAGCCGATTCAGGGCACTGTTTATCGCAGGCGCTACTTCACTCGCGCCACGCGCATGCGCGCGGCCGCAGCCGCGTCGATCTCAACGTGAACCTGAAGGGTTCCAGGCTCGCCGGCATCAAAGAAAAGGTACTGCACCCCCGTCGAGTAAATCGTGCCGTCGTTGAAATCGATGAAGCCGTTGGCCGGTCCTTCCAGCTGAAACATGCCCCGGAAATTCTCGAACATGTCGGCCCCGCGCGTTCTCTCGGTCAACGGGTCCACCCGGGTCGGGAGGTAGTTGTACGCGGGATTGTCGCTGATGGGCGCGCCGTCCGGGCCGCGGTTGGACAGGACGAGCGCGGTGTAAAAATCAAAGACTGTCTCCTCGATTGCCCTGTCGCCCATCATGGCCTCGATGAGCTCCTGGCCGCGCTCCGCGTCGTCCACGTACGCATTGAGCCACGCGATGCCGCCGCTGTCGATAAAGGAGCCGTCCGACTGCACCTCCTCGCCCCCGGCCTGGTCGTACAGGTAGCGCAGAAAGAGGTAGGCCTGGCCGCGCAGGCCGCCGTCGCGGTCCGGGATGTAGCCTCCCATGTTGTAGAGGATGTCGATGGCGCGGAAGGTCTCGATCTGGGCCAGGCCCGCCTGCATGACGAAAAAGTTGCCCGCCGCCATGCCGGTAAGGTCCTGGGCCAGGGCGGCCAGTCCCTCGTTGAGGTAAATGTTCTCCATGGCCATGGGCTGGTCGTTGAGAAGGAACTTGCGGTGAAAATAGATCATGTGGGCCGTCTCGTGCGCCATGGTCTCCACGATGGCCATGGCGCTTCGCATGTGCTCGTCGAGAAGATTGGGCGGGCTCACGTAGAGCATCTCGGCCCTGTTGCCGTAGCGGCAGCCGGCCACCTCGCCTGGATTTTCGAACAGGTCGCAGGGGTAAAAGTACGCAGTGGCCGATTCCGCCACAAAAGGGCTGAACAGCACGTGGAGGACCCCGTCGCCGTTGTAGTCCGACTCGTCGCCGAAAAACACGCGCTCCCTGGGCATCACCATGCCGGCAAAGAGCGAGCCGATTTCATCCAGCTCCTCGACAACGGTTTCCGGCTCCGAGGTGATGTCAAACCATATTGCTATCTCCTCGTCCACGAATTGGCACTGGGCATCAATGGTCTGAACGTGGTCCGAGCCGTCGGTTATGGAAAACTCCCGCACCTCGTCCACTTCAGGCAAGGGGTCGTCGGGAAGCTCGTCCCACTTGGGTATGGGGTTTGAGCCGAGCCAATGATAGACGGCTGCCCAGTCAACGGGCGCTCGCCCGTGGGGCATGAGGGGATGCTCGACATTGGGCAGGGACTCGGGCCGGTCGGCGCTGCCACGCCCGCCGCCCCCTGTGCCTGACAGGCTCGATGTGAAATCATAGGTCGCGCCTCTGACCCAGTCCGTGGCAAAAAGAATGAGCGCGTACTGCTCGCCTCCCTCCGGGGCCGCGATCTCGACATCGAACACACCTTCTTCTATGGTGTCTATTTCCTCTACCTCACCAAGTGCCAGCGCCAGGGCGGAGGACACTTCCTCTTCGACCATATCGGCCGCATCGTCCTCGACGTCTTCTTCGGGCTCCTCCTCCCCCACGTCCTCCACGGCCTCTTCCGTGGAAAGGTCCATTGCTTCCTCAGCGTCCGCGTCCGCATCATCGGATGAGCCGTTCCCGCCCGAGCAGAACGTTAAAAGAACAAGCATTGCCCCAAGAACAGCGAGCATGGGCTTTCTCGGCATGACTGCCTCCCGTCATAAAAAGGTCTGACCTCTTTTCCTGCCACATTTAAAGAAATTGGCAAGAATGGGCGCCGCACAGGGATCAGATCTCGAAATTCGTCACGCGCCCCGATTCGAGGGCTTCCCTCCAGAGATTGACCGTTTCAACGCCGTATACTTCATCCCAGGCCTGGAGGATGAGATCGAGGGGCAGGTCGTCAAAACTTCCGTGGTGCTTCACGTATTCAACGAATTTCCCGCCCGAGCCGTGCAGCGCCGGAAAGACAGCGTCGTTTTCCCCGTCGAACTCGACAACCGGGAAGCCGTTCTCCTCGCACAGCTTCTGCTCGAATATGGGCGCCACCTTCACCCACTTCCCGCCCAACCTCAGGCTCGCGTAACCGTGCCACGCGAAGAGATTGGTCCCCATCAGGCGGACCATGCGCGACGATGCCTTGTAGTTCCGGATGTCGGCAAAGACCAGCTGCGCAGGGATCCCGAGAGCGCGCGCAAGGGTAACGAGCACCACGGCCTTTTGAACGCAGTACCCCCTTCCCAGGTCGAGGATGCTGGTTGTCCTGTAATGATCCTTGAGAAAGAACGGCGAGAAAGGGTTGTACTTCACCGTTTCCCTGACAAAGTAGAAAAGCTCCCTTGCCCGTTCGAAAGAGCTTTGTGCGGACCCTGCAACATTTCTTGCCAGCTCCAGGATCTGCGGATGGTCGCTTTCAATAACCTCCGTAGACGCCAGGGACGAGTTCATCTGCATTTCAGGCTCCAGGTATAAATTCGACGTGAACAACCCGACTGGGCGCATTGTTTTGTGTAGTATATAGCACGAAGCGCCGGGGAAATCATCCCCGGCGCTTCACTTTGCCTGTTTTTCCGGATCAGCTCTTGATCGAGACTTTCCTTGGCTTTACGACCTCTTTCTTCGGGATCGAAATCGTAAGCACGCCGTCCTTGTACTTTGCCTCGATCTTCCCGGCATCGACCCTGGAGGGGAGCCTGAAGGACCTCGTGAACGAGCCGTAGCACCTCTCGATCCTGTGATACCCGTCCTTTTTCTCCTCGTCCTCGAACTTCTTCTCTCCCTTGATGGAAAGAACGCCCTCGTGCACCTCCACGTCAACGTCCTTGGAGCTGACGCCCGGAAGCTCGGCCGTTACGATGAACGAATTCTCTTCCTCCTTCACGTCGACGCTCGGCAGCCATTCCCTGGAACGGCCCGCTTCGCCGACCCTGAAAAAGTCATTCTCGAAAAAGTCATTGAACCTTGATGGGTTGTTAAATGGTTTCCATAAAGTCAACATGATACACCTCCTGTTTTTTTTATTTTTAGAAGGCCATCATGGAGCTCCGATTGGCTTTCCCGTTTACTGCTTACAAGTTATGTCCGCGTTGCGCAAAGTCAAGTGCCCGACGGGGAAAAAATCCCGCAGCTACCATGTCATGGCGCAGCCGCAGCCGGGCATGGGCTCGGCTTCATAGGGCGGCTGAAACTCCACCACGGGCTCGTAGGCGTCGGGCTGAGGGTCAAAGCATTCGCCGTTGACGCAGAGGCCTCCGTTCGGGCATATGACCCCGTTGTCGGCAACACCGTTGCAGTCATTGTCCAGCCCGTCGCATGTCTCGAACTTCGGCCACACGGCTCCCCTGCATCCCGTCCACTCGTACCCTTCGCATTCCTGGATCCCGGTCCTGCACTCGCCCGCGTTCGTCCCGCATATGCGTGTGTCGCCTATCATGCAGGCGCATTCCTCGTCCACGACAGTGTCGCAGTCGTCATCGGCCTTGTTGCAGACCTCGGGTTCGGGTTGCGGCGCGTTGCACAGGACCCACTCCCCGTCCATGCAAATTTCCACGCCTTTGCCGCAAAGCGTGGCGCACTCCCTGGAAAGATCCTCGTCAATGTCGCCGTCGCAGTCATTGTCGACGCCGTCGCACACTTCTTCCGACGCATGGGCCGCAATGGTTTCCAATGCTGCACAAAGCGCGGCCATGTCCGATGCGGCCTGATAGCAGTTGTCTTCCGCCATGGGGTCCGCCTGCTCGGGATTGCAGCCTTCACGATGCGTCCCGCTCTGAAAGGCGATCGTGTTCAGGACCAGCGCGTCCACGCCCTCACCGCCGAAACCCACGACGTGAAGATCCGCCGCAGCGGCGACAAGCCGTTCGGCCGCGCCCACGGGATCGAATCTCGCCCCGGGCTCGTAGGGAAAGCACCACTGCTCCCCATCGGTTATAAGCACGGCAACCTTCTTCGCGTAAGCATCAAGCTCCCCCAGGTACACGGCTGCCGAATCGAGCGACTGGGCGATGGGAGACCAGCTCCCGCCTTCCGGCAGCGGCCGGGAAAGACAATCGCTGATCTCAGCCGGGCTTTCAGGGCCGGGCTCGACCACAATGCTCCCGGGCCCGCAATGGTCCGGAAACGGGAAGACCATGAGCCCGAAGTCGATCCCTTCCCCGTACTCCATTGCTACCGATTCAACGGCCGCACCCGCGGCTTCCCACCTCGTCTCGCCGGTGGGAACGGTGTTCTCCAGCATGGACATGGACCTGTCCAGGATGATAAGAAGCGCCGGCCTGTCGCAATGCGATGCCCCGGCCCGAACCGGCGCGAGCATGAAGACCACGGGCAGCAGCGCGCACGACCATAAATTCTTCGACCTGATTTTTTCATACATGGGTTTACCTCCTGCATGTCCGGTAATGAAAATTCCGTGCCAACCAGGAATTGGAAAAACGCCTGGAAAACAACGGCCGGGGATCGGCCAAAAGCGGCGACAGCCGGCCCCTGCCATGGCGGAATGCAGCATAACGGCGGTTGCCTCCGGAAATGAAAAAAGGTATAAAGCCACTATCTCATGGAAGCGGAAAAAAAAGCCCTGTCCGGATCAACGCAGCCTGAGCCGGAAAAACCGTCAACCGCCCGAAGGATCCGTAAAGTCCTCCTGAGCCCCGTGGCAAAGGGCGGGTTTATCAGGGAGTTTTTCCGAGGCTTCAAGTATCTTTTCAGGGGCCTGAAGGCGGTCTTTTCCTATCGAAGGGACCTGTGGCTGTGGGCCCTGATCCCCGTGGTCCTTTCCACCATGCTGTACGTGATCATGTTTATCGTCATGATCTTCAAGCTCGACGATTTCATCCAGCTGTTTCTGCCCAGCGTGGATGAAAGTGTTTTCTGGAAAGCCATCATGGTCGTTCTCTGGATCGTGGTCATGGCCGCGGTCGTTGTGGCCGCTTACTTCCTCTTCGTTCCCATCATGAGCGTCATTGCCTGTCCCTTCAATGAAATACTGAGCGAAAAAGTGGAGGTGCTGCTCCTGCACAAGGAAGCACCGCCCTTTATTTTCAAGATTTTCGTGCAGGAGATCGCGATCGCGATATTCCAGGAGATCGTCAAGCTCCTCATCTATGCCGTATTCATGCTGCCGCTCCTTGTGCTGAACTTTCTCATTCCCGTGGTCGGCCCCTTGCTCTTCATACTCATCGGCGGTTTCATCACTTCCATCTACCTGTCCTACGACCAGCTCGACCGCTGTTTTTCCCGTCACACCATGCCGATCGGCAAGAGGCTGGGCTTCATGAAGCGGTACTTCTGGCGCGCGCTGGGGCTGGGCACGGCCGGGGTCCTGCTGCTCCTCGTTCCCGGCGCGGTCTTTTTAGTGCTGCCCGGCTCTGTTGCCGGCGGCGCCATGCTTTTCCTGGAGTCCGACGAAGTGGATCTGCCTCCCCCTGCCAAGAACGGCGGACCCGCTCTATAGGATTTCGAACACGCAGTCTATGGTGAGATCGAGCTTGGTCGCTGCGGGCGACAGGGGGCCGAACATCTCTTCGCTCCCGCCGGAGCGGCCCACCTGCTGGGCAACGTTGGCCGTGGAGAGGCCCCATTCGTTTCCTGTGAACGGCCCCCCGCCCCACCTGGAAATGCCGGAGTTCCAGGAGCCCTCGAACACGTTGACGGCCTTGCCGATCTTTATATCAAAGCCGCCCGCGATCTGCTCGGCCTTGTCGCGCGCCGCCTTGATGGCCATGTCCCTGACCTTTTTCTTGTGCTCCGGCAGCTTCGTTGAGTAGAACTCCACGCCGCCCAGCGCGGTCGCGTTATTGTCGACGCCCGCGTCGATGATATCGGGTATCTTCTTGAAGTCCTGTGTCTTTACCTGCAGCGTGGTAGAGCTCGTGAACCCGGCGATCTTCGCGGGCTTGCCTTCCGGATAGATGTAATCGGGCGAATAGGCCGCGCGGCCGAAAACCACGTTCTTCGATGAAACGCCCGCCCCTTCCAGGGCGGCCAGGAACCGGTCCACGTTCTCCTTGTTTTTCCTGTACGCCTTTCCCATCTTCTTGTCCGATGACGTGAAGGTGAAAGAGACCGACGCCTCGTCCGGCTCCACCTCGAGCCTGGCAATGCCCGTCACGGTGAGGGTGCGCTGCGTCTTCGGCGTTGCATCGGGCTGCTCGAACGTGTAGGAGGGCTCGCACCCCGCGACGCACGCCGCGATGATCGCGGCGGCAATGATCGTAAAACCTGTGTTTTTCATGGCTGGTCTCCTTTTATCCAGAGTGTGTTCTATTTTGAGGAATGCTTACCTTAATAATCCAATGAGGTCGAATTCTATTCCATTTCAGAAAAAATCATAGATCACGGGCCGGAAGGTGGCTGGAACGGCTACCTGCAGTAATCCACGCGAGGCCCGGATTCTTCCATGACGCGCGCGGCCATTGCCGCGTTGGCGGGATCGGCCGTGTAGGTGTAGTGGTCGGAGGGATTGAAAACGCGGCCCGGCTCATTCACGTCCACCGTGGCGTCGTTCAGGAGCACGTCGCCCACGCTGCTCGTGTAGCCGCGGCTATGATCGGCCCACTCGGTTACGAGGCCCGCCTTGCGGACCGGGCGGAGCCTGTCGTCATCGCCGCAGGGGTTGGGGTCCGCGTACGTGTAGACCACGCCCGGGATGGCCTCGTAGACATTGTTCTCGCTGTACATCTGCCCCTCCCCGAAACAGCCCGCGCCGTACTCGTACCACTTGAACTGGTAGTTGTTGTAGTAATGGGCCCAGCCGTACAGGAACTGGGGCCCGCGCAGCGTGACCTGGTCGAAGAAATTGTGATGAAAGGTCACGCGCATTCCCGGGGCCGGCTCGTTGTCCGACGTCTCCCAGGCGAGGATCGCCTCCTTGTGCGTGTGCAGGTGGTTCCAGGAAAAGGTGATGTTCGACCCGCCGCGGATGTCGAACAGGCCGTCGCCGCCGTTGAAGAGCTCGAGGTGGTTGGCCCAGATGTCCCGCGCCGGGTAGCTCTCCGGCGTCGCGCCGCCCGTCCCCGTGATCGTGACCACGTCCCCGTCCTGCTCGCAGTGCCCCTCCAGGTCATTGGTCAGCCTGACGTCCGTGATGATGATGTTGCGCTGCTCGTCGATGATCAGGTTGCCCTCGATCGTGATGTCGCGGCCCCGGCCGTCGACGGTCTTGTTGGAGCGCACGTACAGGCGCTCGGCCGTGTCGCCGTCGGCCAGCACGATCCTGCCTTCCACCTCGAAGCCGACCCAGTAGTCCTCGTCGCTCTCCAGGGCCCGGCGCAGCGAGCCTTCGCCGTCATTGGCCAGCGTTGTCACGATGTACACGTTGTCCGGGTCGCCGCCCGTCACGTTCCCGCCGAAGCCCACGCGCTCGGCGTACAGGTCGTCGGCGCCGAAAGGATAGGTGCTGCAGTCCGGGCCGCCTTCAACGCACGTCCCGTCCCTGCACGTCCACCCCTCGGGGCACTCCCCCCCGCACAGCCCTCCGCAGCCGTCGGGCCCGCACTCCCTTCCCCCGCAGTCGGGGTCGCATTCCTCCCTCACGCAGTCGCACCAGTCGGACCCGTGGTCCGTGGGCGGGTCGCAGGCCAGCTCGGGCCGGGAGGTGTCCTTCACGCAGCTCTCCTCGCCGTTCTCGAAAACCCTGCCGCACACGAGGCCTGCCGCTTCGCAGAGATCCACGCATCCCGCGCCGTCGTAGAACACGCCCGAGCACGTGTCCGCAGTGGACTCGCAGAGCTCCCAGTCCTCGTGCTCCGCAATGGCCGTGCAGTCGACCGGAGGCAGGGCGGTCTCCTCGCTCCCGTCCCCCGGCGCGTCGGGCAGCGGGTCATCGAAGGGGTCCGGCGGCACATCCATGCCGTCGTCCGTGACAAGGTCCGGCAAAGGATCGCCGGAGCCGTCAGTGTCGGAAATTGCGTCCGTACCGCCGCCGTCGGCATCGAGATCGGCCGGGCCGCTGCCGCTGCCGCAGCCCGCGGCCGCTGCTGAAACAAGAAAGGCAATTAAAGCAATCCTGATAATTCCCATGGGCTCCTTTCGACACTATGGAAAACAGGTTTTCTTTATGTATGCTGTGGCGACCGGCCGGGAGGCTGAAGCCTCCCCTGCCCGACGGGGGCCCGATCAGTGAACCAGGTCATAGCCTTCCGACCACTGGCCGGCAAGGTCCCGCACGCTGAAGGTCAGGGTCTCGCCCATGAGGTCGGCCGCAGTGCCCCCGAGGCAGACGCCGTCGCTGAAGGACCACACGTAGGGCGGATAGTCCCAGGGGGTGGCATTGGTCAGGGGGCCGTCCTCGCCGAAGAAATCGCCGTCCACCTGCCACACGCCGACCCCGTGGCCGGCCAGGCCGGTCAGGCTCCAGACCGCGTAGTCGTCGCCCTCGCCGCAGTCCGAGAGCCAGTAAGCCGTGGGAATGACGTCCAGGATGACCGGGGCGTCCCCGGATGCCGCGGCGCAGGAGCCGTCAAAGGGCGTTGCCGGCGAAGCGTCGGGCTCGCAGGTCATCCCCTCGTCGCAGGTCAGGTAAGAGCCGAGCGGCGGCACGGGGCACGGGTCGCCTTCCGTGTCCTGGACGGCGATCGCGTCGGCGAGGTCCACGGCAGCGGGCTCGGTCTCGGCGCCGAGAGAATCTACGACGAAATAGCCGATGCCGGCCACGTCTTCCACGGCAATGCCGTACCTCGGCAGGGAGTCCAGGCTGACCCCGGCCAGGCCCTCGAAAACCCCGTCTTCACCCGTGTACTGCAGCGAGCTATCGTTCAGTATCCAGCCGAAAGTGCTTTCCGTCAGCGGCTCGCCGTCGGAATCGAGAGGGGTCCAGACTAAGGCCCGGACATCGTGGTTCGCGTCGCTGCCCGTGAAATTGATGAGGTAGTTGCCGGCCGGCGGCTCGAGCGCGGCGTAGAGATCGGCGTCTTCGTCCAGGACCGGGTCGGCCGGCGTTTGGCACGTTCCATTGATGCACTCCAGGCCCTCTCCCGCGCACGCGGCAAACGCATCGCAGTCTTCGCCTTCTCCCGCTTCGGTCAGCTCGCCGATGGTAAGCTCGAACTCTCCAGCCGCTCCACTGCTGCCGTAGGAATCCACGATGATGTAGTAGGTCGCGCCTTCGCTGAAATCATGGTCGAGCGTGGACTGGAGGGTTTCGTAGGAGTCGTCGTTGCAATCGATAAAATCATCGTCTGCGCCCCCGCACTCGGCAAGGACCAGCAGGACCGTGTCGAAATCCGTGGTATCGCTCAGCGTGGTAATCACGTAGACGCCGTCCGTGGGCGGTGAGAACGTGTAGACCGTCTCCGGGCCGGACGACCAGCAGTCATAGGAGAAGTTGTAGAAACCGATCACAGTGTCGGGCTGCGTGCCCGTGACGTGCCAAAAGCCGTCGTCCTCGAGAAAATCGTCCGTGATCTCGATGGGCGTCACGCCTTCGGGGCACTCCTCGGCAACGCACTGGCAGCCCTCGCAGCGCGGGGCGTCGCTCTCGCAGCCCGCGTCCACCTCGCACTCCTCCCCTTCGTCCACGGTCCCGTCGCCGCAGTACTCCAGCACGCACGTGCAGTCAATGGGGTCGCAGGTGGGAAGACCGCTGTACTCCCCGCTCCCGCACGGGATGTCCTCGAGCACCTCGCCGGTTTCGGGATCGAAGTCGCACTCCTCGTCGGCCTCGATATACCCGTCCCCGCACAGGCTGTCCACGCACGTGCAGGTGTCCAGGTCGCAGTACTGGTCCGAGCAGCCCAGATCCCCCCAGTACATCCAGTCAAAATCGCATTCCTCGGCGCCCTCGGTGTACTGGCCGTCCCCGCACTCGGCGGCCACGCACAGGCACGTGTCCCAGTCGCAGGCCGGTGTTTCGCCGCTGCAGTCGCCCATGACGCCCTCGCCGAACTCGCACTGCTCGTCGCCATCGATATCACCGTCGCCGCACATGGAGGCCATGCACGTGCACGTCTCATAGGAGCAGTACGGAAAGTCCGCAAAGTCGCCCGAGCCGCAGGGGTTGTCCTCCAGCGGGTAACCCATCCAGTCGAACTCGCACTCCTCGTCGCCCATGATCATCCCATCCGTGCAGTAAACATACATACAGTGGCAGTACTCGGGACTGCACGCGTACCCCTCCGGGCACATGCCCTCGAACCCCGGCTCGCACTGCTCCCAGGGCACCACGATGCCGTCGCCGCACACGTTGGGAATGTCCTCCCCCTCGGCCTGGCATTCCGACGAGCAGCCGTCATCGTCATCCGTGTTGCCGTCGTCGCATGTCTCGGGCCAGTCGGCATAATGGTCTCCGCATATCGCCTGGAGCTTGCACTCGTCGCTGCAGCGCGAGCCCGGGCCGTTGGCCTCTCCCATGTCGCACTCCTCGCCCATGTAGTAGTATACATACCCGTCCCCGCAGTACTCGCCCAGGCACGTGCAGTCCGCGGCGCAGGTCATGTACTCGCCGCACGCGGTTTCATCCACGCCCGGCTCGCACGTCTCGTGCCCGGGCTCGAACGCGCCGTTGCCGCAGGCGGCCTCGCACGCGCAGCTGCCCGGGGCGCAGGCCTCGAACCACTCGCACTCGGTCTCGTCCACGCCCGGCTCGCACTCTTCTCCCTCGTCGAGCTCGCCGTTGCCGCACAGGGGCAGGCAATCGCACGTGTCCGCGTCGCAGAACTCGTCCGCCTCGCACCCGTCCTCGTCCACGCCGGGCTCGCAGTCCTCCAGGTCGGACTCGAACGTGCCGTTGCCGCAGAACACCTCGCACTCGCAGCCCGCGTTGCAGAATTCACTCTCCACGCATTCGCTCTCGTCCTCGCCCGGCTCGCATTCTTCGAGATCCGACTCGTACGTTCCGTTGCCGCACGCGGCCTCGCACTCGCACGCGTTGTTGCAGACCTCGTCGGCCGTGCACTCGCTCTCGTCCTCGCCGGGCTCGCACTCCTCCAGGTCCGATTCGTACGTGCCGTTGCCGCAGAAGGCCTCGCACTCGCAGCCCGCGTTGCAGACCTCGTCGGCCGTGCAGGCGTCCTCGTCCTCGCCGGGCTCGCACTCCTCGTCGATGGTCAGAACGCCGTCCCCGCACTCGGTGGGGCAGGCCGGGTCGCCGATGCAGTCCGAGTCGTCGCAGTCGATGTCGCCGTCGCCGTCATCGTCCTCGTCGTTGTCGCACTCGGTTTCCACCGACACCTCGTCGCCCGTGGTGTCCTGCTCTTCGATGGCGTCCTCTTCATCGTCCGTGTCGTCGCCGCAGCCCCAGCTCGCCGCGAGCAGCAGGGCCGCTAAAATCGTAAAAAGATAAAATCGTTTCATGGTTGTATCTCCTTAAAAGTTTCAATTAATAATTAATACATCGTGAAAATCAAGCTGGCAACCGTTTTTTGCATTAAAAATATTTTTACTGCTTGAACCCGGGGTCGAACTGCCCTATACACGTTAAATGGATCTGAGTTATTATTCCCCAAACATTTTTGCATCAGGGAGGGCATCATGGGCGGCCTGTTCGGAGTAGTTGCAAAAAACGATTGTGTCAGCGATCTTTTCTTTGGGACGGATTATCACTCGCACCTCGGCACGAGGCGCGGAGGCCTGGCCGTGAAAGGCCCGAAAGGGTTCCAGCGCTACATTCATAACATTGAAACCGCGCAGTTCCGCTCAAAGTTCGAATCCGATGTCCAGACAATGAGCGGGAGCATGGGGATCGGCGTCATCAGCGATTACGACGATCAGCCCCTGCTCATCCGCTCGCACCTTGGCAGTTACGCGATCATCACGGTCGGTGTCATCCAGAACGCCGAGCAGCTCGCGGAAAAAACGTTCAGTAATAATAATATTCATTTTTCCGACATGGGACAGGGGGTGATCAGCCCCACGGAGCTCACGGCCTCGCTGATCAACCAGGAGGCGACCTTCGAGGACGGGATCCGCAAAGCCCAGGAATTGATAGACGGGTCATGCAGCCTGCTCCTGCTCACGGACAACGGGATATACGCTGCAAGGGACAGGCTCGGAAGAACGCCGATCGTCATCGGCGAGAAAAACGGCAGCTTTGCCGCGTCAATGGAAACCTGCGCGTTTCCCAACCTTGGTTTCGAGACGAAGCAATACCTCGGCCCCGGCGAGGTCGTGCTCATCACCGGGGACGGGGTCGAGGAGAAGGTGCCTGCGGGCGACAGGATGCAGATCTGCACGTTCCTGTGGGTGTATTACGGCTATCCCGCCTCGAGCTATGAAAAAATCAACGTTGAGACGGTAAGATACAGGTGCGGCGCCGCCCTGGCCAGGAAGGATGACGTGGAAATAGATATCGTGGCCGGCATCCCGGATTCAGGAATAGGCCACGGCCTCGGGTACGCGGCCGAGGCCGGCATTCCTTTCAAGAGGCCTTTTGTCAAGTACACGCCCACCTGGCCCAGGAGCTTCATGCCCCAGGACCAGAATGTACGCGACCTCGTGGCCAAGATGAAGCTCATCCCTGTCAAGGACATTATCAAGGGCAAGCGGCTTCTGTTCTGCGAGGACTCGATCGTGCGGGGCACGCAGCTGCAGGACACGATCCAGAGGCTGTACGATTGCGGCGCGCTGGAAGTGCACATGCGGCCGGCCTGCCCGCCCCTGACCTATGGGTGCAAGTACCTCAATTTCTCCAGGTCGCGCTCGGAGCTGGACCTGGCCGCGAGAAAGGCGATCAGGGAGCTCGTCGGCGACAATGTGACGAACCTGAAGGAGTACACCAAGGCCGGCTGCGAGAAATACGAGGAAATGCTCGACAGGATAAGCCGGAGGCTCAGGCTCACCACGCTCAGGTACCAGAATCTCGGCGACCTCGTCGAGGCCGTCGGTCTCCCCAAGGAAAAGCTGTGCACCTATTGCTGGGACGGCTGCGAGGGGTAGAGTACCGTTATTTCCCGATCCGCGCCGCAACGGCACGGATCCTTTTCGTCAGCTCATCCAGACCGAAAGAATAAAAATGATCGGCCCCCTCGATGGGGGTTATGATCCCGGGAAACTGCGTCTCCAGGAGCTCCATGCTGCAGAATTCATCGTTCGTGCCCGCAAAGACGAACGTGTCCGCTACCGGCCGGCCGTAGTCGAAATCCAGCATGGTGTTGGGGGGGGAAACCAGCACGAGGGGGCTTATGTCCCCGCTGTCATGAGCGCACTTGAGCGCCACCCATGCGCCGAAGGAATAGCCGCACACCATCACCCTGTCCGCGCCCGTCTCCGCGCAAAGGAAATCGGCCGCCCGCCGCGTGTCTTTCGCCTCCCCCATGCCGCCGGCGTAAGTGCCCTGGCTGCCGCCGACGCCGCGGTAATTGAACCTGAGCGAGGGATGGCCCATGCCGGAAAGCGCGTCGCCCACGGTCACGATCAGCTCGCTCAGCATGTTGCCGCCGTAGGACGGGTGCGGCGCGCAGAGCAGGACGGGCCTGAGCCCGGCTTCTCCCGGTATGAAGACGCCCTCGAGGCGCAGATCGTCCGATTGGATTGTCACGTGCCGCTGCTTTTCTTCTCCCATGCCGTGAAAATAAAAACACTTTTCCCCGGAAAATACAACATGCCGGCTTGACTTTCCCCCTTTCTGCAATTAATGGGTGTGGTTCAGGAGGTACACATGAAAACACATAACATCTTTTTGACGATTCTTGCTTTGCTTATGCTGGCATGCCCGCTGGGCGGGTGCGACAGTGAAAGCAGCGACAACGGCGACGGCGAAACCGAGGACGCGGCAACCGAGGACACGGCCGCGGAAGAAACCGTGACCGGGCACAGCATCGCCATTTCGGCCCCCGCGGCCGACGCGGTCGTCACCGACACCATCGCGGTCGCGTTCGAGCTTTCCGACGCGCCCGACAGCATTTCGGTGATGCTCGGATCCGAGGAAATCGGCCGGGTGACGTCCGATCCCATGGAGTTCTCGCTCGACCCCGCGGCCTACGAAGACGGCGCGTACGAGCTCGGCGCCGTGGGGACGTGGGGCGACACCACGGTGGAAAGCGAGACCGTTCCCATTATCATCGACAGCGACGGCCCGGTTTTCGACACGGAATCGTTCCTGACCTTCTCCGTTGTCTCGGGCGAGAACGCCGAGATCCCGCTTCCCATTATCGACGGGGCCGGCCTCAGAAAGATCGAAATCTTCAAGGGCGGGGACGTCATCTCCACGATCACGGAAGACCCCTTCCTGCCCGTGTTCGATTCCACGCCTTACGGCGACAGCGTCATCTCCCTCATGATGAGGGTCACGGACCTGTCCGGCCGCACGGTCATGTCCGACGAGATCCCCCTGATCGCCATGAACTCGGGGTCCATCGTGCAGACGCTGGAAGGCGACTCGGAGACGGACTGGGACGAGTGGTCCATTTTTATCCCGGACCCCATCGTGGGCGACCTGCACCTCAAGTACCACTGGAACATGCCGCTGAACGTGACGAAAATCCTTACCGTTGCCGTGGTAACGTCCGGCGACGACTGGACCACGACCTATGCGGTCGGTGAAGGCGGCTGCCCCCACAGCGGAACGCAGCACAAGTCCAACTACTCCGAAAGGGGCGTCAACATTCTCGAGCTCAGCGCGTCCGAGCTCGGCGAGAGCATGTTCCCCACGGGAACGTGGTTCGCCCATATCGCCCAGGAGAACATGGACCAGCACCTGGACGAGCTCTTCTCCTTCAGGCACATCGTCATCCTCATCGGCGAATAAAAACTATCTAAAATATTCCATGGGTAGGGGAGGCTTTTTAGCCCTGAATATTATACACATAATTTTCAGGGTCCCACCTATCTCGTATAAATATAATTTTCTTATAGTATTTATTGAAATAGTATTATCGTAAGTTTCAAGGATAATCAAGACATTCAGCGGGCTCCATAATCCCGCGAAAAGC
>JBDRLK010000462.1:0-8053 GCA_043813155.1 Pseudomonadota bacterium
CGGCCATTGTTCCTGCCGAAGATTCCGCCGCGAAAAAAGATGGTAAGGACCTCCTCTTCGTCGTGTGCAGCGAGAAATGCGGCGAAGCCCTGGCCAAGGCCCTCGAATCCGCGGGCAATGCCTTCGAGATTACATTCTGACTTTCTATCTTCTTGCGTTCTTATTGCGTTCTTGTCCAAACGATGCTTAAATATTATTAATCGGGCACGTGCCATTATGGGGAAAATTCACCTCTACAGCTTTTCCGTCCTCCTTGTTCTGCAGGCAGCCTGTTCAACCAAGGGGGGAGACGAACAAGATGCGGCCGGGGATGACGGGGGCGGTCCCGATATGAGCCCGGACAGCGACGTTGCGCAGGAGGATGAGGATGAAGAAGAGCTTGCCCCGGACATGGGAGATGATCCGGATTCGAGCGAGGACGACCCTCCAGCGATCGACATCATCCCCGAGGACGCGCTTCCGGAACAGGAGGATTTCGGCGGCGACGACATGGCTGTCGCGGCGCCGGACTTCCGCGTGACCGGGCCCCACGAGGTGGACAGCGTGGACAGCGCGCATGAAACAGCGGACGGATGCACCATGACCTATACCCATGTCACGCCGCGCGGCGTATCGCCCGACGTTCTTCTCGTGCTGGCCCACGGCATGGAACGGAGACGCGAGCAGATGCTCGAATGGGCAAGGCATTACGCGAGCTGGGGAATCCCGGTGGCTGCCGTGGACCTGTGCCACTGCACGCTGCTCGACACGGACCACGAGCAGAACGGCTTTGACATGGTGGACCTGGCCCGCTTCCTGACCGACGGCCCGGTCATATACGAGGGCCACTCGTCGGGAGGCACGGCGGCCTTTGTTGCGGCTGCCAATGACACGGGCGTGCTGGCCATGTTCGGCCTTGACGCAACGGAAATGTACGGCGTTGTGGCGGGCGTGATCGACGAGCTGACCGTGCCGGCCTACGGGCTGGCCGCCGAGCCGGGCGTGTGCAATTTCAACAACAACACGATCGAGCTCTTTCAGGCCGCCGCCCTGGGCCGCGTCCTGAGAATAACCGAGGCGGACCACTGCGATTTCGAGCGGCCCACGGGCCCGCTGTGCACCGTTACGTGCGGCGCGGGCGCGAACGTGCTTTTCACGCTCGGGGAGATCCAGGCCGCCATGCTGGGCATGTCCACCGCCTTCCTCGTCTGGCAGGCGGGCATCGACCCGTCGGGCGAGCTGTGGTGGTCGCCCGGCCTGCGCTGGTACGACGAGCTCCTGGCCTGGGGGATTATAGCAGAAGTGTAGGAGCATGATCCAATCAGGCAAAATGAAATGGATCGCAGGAAAAAACCAAGTTTGTTTTCCTGAAAGACGGAAGGCTGGAGTTTAAAACGGGCAAGAAGATCACGGGTCCGTTCACCCTCGTGTTCCCGTAATAAAGGTGGTGCAGCTGCTGGCCCTTGGCCAGCCTGTAGCTGCGACCCCTTGGGGCGCCTTGAACAGGCACGCCGAGGGCGTGCAGCACCACAATCAGGTGTTCGACCACACGTGGACCACGGCCGAGTTCCCGGCCCCGAACCCCTTCTCGATCATGAACACGCGGCCGCCGCCGGTGTCCACGGCCATGCCGCCGGTCTCGCCGCACGTGAGCCCCTCGCCGTCGCCGAGGTAGAGCTCGTCCGGCTTCCAGGTCGTGTAGGGGACAACGCTCCAGGCGTCGCGGCCGCCGAGAGCAACTTCGCCGAGCTCGTCCACGTCGTAGAAGATCACCTGCCGCTCGAAAGGGTCGCAGTGATAGCCCTGGTAGGGGTTGCAGTCCCCCTCCGCGGGCGGGCCGTACCCGTTCGAGCCCAGGCCCTTGACCCCGAGCATGACGACGGCTCGCCTGGGGCCGCTCTCGATAAAGCTCGCGCCCAGCCACTTGTCGCACATGGTGAAATCCGGAAAATCGCAGTTTTCCTTGTCCCCCACGTTCGGGCCCGCGCAGTCCGGGTAGAGCTCGCGGTACCAGAGCATGGCCACGGCGTCCAGGCCGCCGCTCGGGTCCTCGCTGTCCCAGGGGTGAAAGGCAAAGAGCGTGGGGCCCATGGAGCCGCCGAAAGCGCCGCGCGTTTTTCCCGTGACCAGGATACGGCCGCCCAGGTACAGGTCCGCGTACCATTGGGGCACGGTAAAGAGAAAGTCTCCCATCCTGTTGCCGTGGAAAGGGTCGCTCTCCGGCCCCACGTGCCACATGCCGCGCGGGTTGGAGCCGTCCGGCTCCGAAAACCAGATCGTTGGAAACGTGTCGCCCGAAACCGCGTACCACCAGTCCACGCTGCCGTAGAGCTTGTCGCTCTCCTGGCCGCCGCGGCGCGCTACGATCTCGATCCCGCTTCCGTAGGTCGTGCTTTCATCGAGCGCGTCTTCAACGAGATTGGCGTCAAAGCTCGCCATGGCTGTAAGCATGCCGGCCATGGGAAGCGCGGTCCAGTCCGGTTCGATCGCCGGAGCCGGAATGGAGACCTGGGCAAACTCCACGGGCCGGGCCTCGGGGCCGATCACGAACAGCGACCCCGCGCCGCCGTCGCCGTCAGGGTAAAAGGCCATGCCCCTTGCGCCCCAGTCAAAGTCCCCGGGAAGGCGAAAAGCCCCCCGGTACGAAAAATCCGAGGGCTGGAGCCGCTCCGGGGGAGGCCGTTCAGCTTCCTCTTCGAAGTCATCGGCTGCATCCTCTTCATCATTTGCATCCATGCCGTCGCCGGCGTCATCGAACGCGTCGGGATCGGCGGCCGTGTCTTCCTCGCCGGCATCGCCGGCGTCCGCGCTCGACGACCCGCCGCTGCACGCAGCCGGGAAAACAATGAAGGCCAGGCAGGTAAAAAGGATTGAAGTGTGTTTTATTATCGATGTCACGTGCACGTATAAGAATCGCACACGCTCCAGTGGCAGTCAAGCTGTCCCGCGCATCGATCGGCGCCGTAGGTGCCGCACGCCGCGTGCGTGCCCGTGCAGGCGCCGGTAGACCAGCCGCAGCCGCACTTGCCGCACATGTCGCCGTCCGGCATGAGGCTGCAGGACGTGCCGTCACCGCGGCAGCCGTTTATGATGTCCCAATAGCAGCCGCAGGCCCAGCAGGTATCCCAGTCGGTGATGCCGTCGCAATCCGGATTGCCGCCCGTGCAGGATGGCGGCGGCAGGGGGCCCCAGTCGCAGCCGCACTCGCCGCACGTGCCGCTGTCCCCGTGATAGACGCAGGCATCGGGCGTGCCGTCGCAATAGTCTCCCATGTTATGCCAGTTGCAGCCGCATGCCTCGCAATCGTCCCGATTCCTGAACGTCCCGCAACCGGATGCGCTTCCACTGCAGCCGTCGGGGGGCGTGCTGCCCCACTCGCATCCGCAGTCCCCGCATTCGGAGCTGCTGCCGTGGCCGTAGCAGATAGCCGGGTTGTCGCGGCACTCATCATAATAGCCGCTCCAGTCGCAGCCGCACGCCTCGCAGTCGTCCTGGTTGTGATGGCTGCTGCACCCGGCTGCGGAGCCATAGCAGAAATCGGACACGCTCGACCCGCCGCTGCAGCCCTGCTGGGCGGCGCACAGCTCGCCCTCGAATTCAGCGCACGCGCGCGCCGAGCCCTTGCATCCCTCCGTGCAGTGTTCGTTGCCGCAGCAGTTGCCCCCGGCCCTGCAGGTGCCGCCGCAGCACACGCCGCCCCCGCACGAGCTCATATCGTCCACCGCGGTCCATGACGTGCCGGAATCCCCGGCGCTGCAGACCTGGCAGCCGTTGGACGGGTTTTCATCGCCGTCGCCGCGGCAGGCATCCCCGATCAGGCAGGCTCCCGAAGCGATGTCATAGGAGCAGGAGTAGGAGCCGCCCCCCTCGATGCAGCGCTCGTTGATCGTGCACTCGAGCGTATCTTCACAGGGATCGCCCAGGCCCTCGCAGCTCCCGTCCCCGTCGCACCCGTCGGCCAGGGTGCAGTAAAGGCCGTCGTCGCACTCCGTGCCGAAGCCCGCGTTTTCGCCGGGCAGGCAGGCGTGCGTGCCGGACGTGTCGCAGGTCTCCACGCCGTCACAGATCTCGTGGTTGCCGCAGTCGTTGTCATCATGGCAGGAATACGTGCAGTCATTGTCGCACCCGTCGGCGTTCACGGCGTTGCCATCATCGCATTCTTCGGCCGGCGCGGCGCCGCTGTCCGTGAACGAGTCGCCGCACATGCCTTCCTGGCATGACCCGCCGATGCAGATTCTCCTCGGGTCCGTTCCGCACGCGTCCCCGTCGGCGAGCGCCCCGGTCCTGGCGCACCTGGACGAGCCCATGTCGCAGAACTCGTCGCCGTTGCAGGGGTTGCCGTCGTCCGGGCAGTCGCCCGGCCCCTCGCACCCGAGCACGCAGTCGTCCGTGCACGCCCCCTCGCCCGGCGGCTCGCAGAACTCGCCGCCCCCCGTGTCCACGAACCCGTCGCCGCACGCTGACTCGCCGCAGACCCCGTCCAGGCAGATGCTCCTGGGGTCGTTGTCGCACACGAACCCGTCGGCCAGGTCCCCGGCCGCCCGGCACACGTGCGCGTCCATGTCGCAGGTCTCCTCGCCGTTGCAGATCTCGTCGTCGCGGCAGTCCGCGTTGCCGGCGCAAGAAAAGGTGCAGTCGCTGTCGCAGCCGTCGCCCTCCGCGTCGTTGCCGTCGTCGCAGTCCTCGCCGTCGTCCACGCTGCCGTTCCCGCACTCGGGCCCGACGCCGTCGTTCTCATCCGGCTGGTCGGCAACATGGTCCGTGTCCATGACATCGTCGATGATTTCCGACGCGTCGCCGGACGAGCTGAAGGTCCCCGATGTCCTGAGCGCGCATGCGGACAAAAACGCCGCGAAGACAATTACCGGGGTGAAGGTTGTTATCAGGCGCATGTTGACTTCCTACGTGTTAAGTGTAGCACCAGTTACACCGCGCGTAAACATGGCGGAGCGATTTTTTCCCCTTGTTATTCCTTGACTATCACTGGAAGGAACCTGTATAGGAAAAACAATGATCATGATTGCAAGAGCGGTGCTGCTTTTGGCCTCCGGCATTCTCATGGCCTCGTGCCTGCAGACCGGGGAATCGGGATGCCACGTGGGCCTGTGGAAAGAAGTGCAGGAACACGATAATCCGGATTGCAGCGCCATGGACTTGATGCAGCTCACAAGCGACGGCAGGATGCTGCTGGATTGGAGCGCCGTGGTGTGCGGGCCGTCCGGCGGCCGGACCCTGTTCAAGCAGGACGGCGATTTCTACGGGCGAAGCTACCGCACGGACGGCAATGATTTCGTGCTCGTGGATGATTCCCACTACTATGGATCGCGCGACGTGTTTTCCTGCGAGGGCGACATCCTGGTCATCGCGGGCGGGCCCGCGGCCGGGACGTGGCACCGGCTCGATGGAGACGAAAAGGACGCCGTGGGCGCCTTGTTCGATCTTCACTGCAGCCAGTACTGGGCCGAGTGTTTCGGGGGCTTCTTCGGCTATCGCCCCTGCAGCGGCGACGCGGACTGCACCTGGTCGCAGGACTGCGACCTGGACGACGGGGAGTGCGACCTGCCCTGACAGGGCGGCCCCTGATTCCCCCTGTTGCGGGTTGACGGTTGTATATTCGATAAAACTTCATTAAAAAGCAGTGCCATGGCCAGGGAAGCAATACTCGTGGTTGAAGACGAGAGGGACATTCTCGATCTTCTCAAGTACAATTTGTCAAAGGAAGGTTACAGGGTGGAGTGCGTAACCACGGGCGAGGAGGGCTTTTCCCTGGCAAAGACCGATTTACCAGACCTCGTTCTCCTCGACCTCATGCTTCCGGGCATGGACGGCCTCGATGTATGCAGGCTTCTTAAAAGCGACACCAGGACGGCGCACATTCCCGTTATCATGCTCACGGCGAAAAGCGAGGACATCGACATCGTGACGGGCCTGGAGCTGGGCGCGAATGACTATATCACGAAACCCTTCAGCCCCAGGGTCGTCATCGCCCGCATCAGGGCCGTGCTGCGAAAGCGGAACATGCATGCGCCCGAGGACCGGTCCGTTGTAAAGATTCACGACCTGCTGATCAACCCCGGCCGCCATGAGGTGCTCGTGAAAAACAGGCCCGTCGAGCTGACGGCAACGGAATTCGGCATTTTGAGCTTTTTGTGCAGAAATCCTGGTCTTGTTTTCACGCGGACCCAGATCATCAATGCGGTGAAAGGGGACGATTATCCCGTAACGGACCGCAGCGTGGACGTTCAGATCGCAGGCTTGCGAAAAAAGCTTGGAACCGCGGGATCATGCCTCGAAACGGTGCGAGGCGTGGGATACCGTTTCAAGGAATAAGGAACCGCCCGAAAATGGCGCGCAAGAAAAGACTCCTCTGGCAGCTGTATCCCTCCTACCTGGTCATCACGCTGCTTTCCCTGCTCGCTGTATCATGGTATGCCTCGAGGTCTTTCAGGCAGTTCTGCCTCGACAGGATCGAAGCGGACCTCGAGGCCAGGGCGCGCCTGGCGGCGAAAATCCTTGTAACGAAGCAGACGGACAGGGAGGCAGCCCGAATCGACGCGCTGTGCAAGAAGACAGGGGAGGAGATTTCAACACGCATAACGCTGATAGAGACTACAGGCCGCGTTGTCGCTGACTCGGAAGAGGACCCCTCGCGCATGGACAATCATGCGGATCGCCCGGAAATTCAGCGGGCCATGGCAGGGAAGATCGGCTCATCCACGCGCTACAGCTACACGCTGCAGCAGGACATGATGTACGTTGCGGTGCCGGTCTTGGAAAAAGGCAAGGTTGCACGGGTCGTGCGCGCGTCCATGCCCGTGACCGCCATTTCGCGGGCCTTGAAATCGATTTATACGCAGATCGGCCTGGCGGGAGTCATCGTTGCCGTCCTTGCGGCGCTGATAAGTTTCCTGGTTTCGCGTCGCATCAACAGGCCCCTGGATGAAATGAAGCGCGGCGCCGTCAGGTTCGCAGCGGGAGACCTCGATCACAGGCTGGGCGTCCCGGATTCGGAGGAGATCGGAGCGCTGGCGGAAGCCATGAACAGGATGGCCTCCGACCTGGATGAGCGCATTCGCACGATAACAAGCCAGCGCAGCGAGCTCGAGGCGGTGCTGTCCGGCATGGTCGAGGCGGTTCTCGTCGTGGACAAAGGCGAGCGCATCATGCGTTTTAACAGCGCTGCCCGCAAGCTGCTGGGC
This sequence comes from Pseudomonadota bacterium, assembly GCA_043813155.1. GTDB lineage: Bacteria > Myxococcota_A > Polyangia > DRWM01 > DRWM01 > JBDRLK01. The sequence continues at coordinate 7,179 of JBDRLK010000462.1, forward strand.
TTCGAGAATGAAGATATCCGGGGCCGGAGCATTCAGGAGGCGGTAAGGAATCCGGATTTGCATGATCTCCTGAAAAGAACGCTGAAGGGCCCGGGGCCCGTCGAGGGTGACATCACCCTGCGCAATGGAGGCGAGCGCTACCTTCATGGAGCCGGCGCATTGCTGAAGGGAGCGGGCGGGAGCACGATCGGCGCCGTCATCGTCCTGCACGACGTAACGGGCATGACGAAAATGGAGAACATGAGGCGAGAGTTCGTGGCCAATGTTTCTCACGAGCTGAAAACACCGATCACCACAATCAAGGGGTACGTGGAAACACTGAGGGACGGCGCTCTGGCCGACACGGCCAACGTGGAAATTTTTCTCGGCATAGTTTCAAACCACGCCGACCGCCTCAATGCCATAGTGGAGGACCTGCTGAGCCTTTCGCGCATAGAAAAGGAGGAGGAGATGGGCCGGCTCCCCCTCGAAAAGGCGCTGTTGAAGGGCGTGCTCGACAGTGCCGTGGAGCTGCACGAGGGAAGGGCCGCGAAGAAGAACATCACGATCCATGTTTCCTGTGATGAAAACATCAGCGCTGAAATAAACCCGGAGTATTTTCAGCAGGCGGTCTCCAACCTGCTGGACAATGCCGTCATTTACAGCGATCCCGGCAGGAAGGTCGACATAAGGGTGGAGCGGGAGAACGGGCAGATTGCCGTCAAGGTGGCAGACTCGGGCTGCGGAATACCCGGGGATCATCTGCCGCGCATTTTCGAGCGCTTCTATCGCGTGGACAGGGAGAGGAGCCGCGAGTCCGGCGGCACGGGGCTCGGCCTGGCCATTGTCAAGCACATCATCCAGGCTCACGGCGGCCGCGTGGACGTTGAAAGCGC
>JBDRLK010000463.1:0-10406 GCA_043813155.1 Pseudomonadota bacterium
ACAAAGGATATTGACATGCATCTTTCCATCATCCATCTCATGAGCTTCTTTGCGGAAAACGCACCGAAAAAGCCCGAAAGCTGCGCTGCCGTTGGGGCCAGCCAGCTCATCATGATCGGCGCGCTTTTCGCTATTTTCTACTTTTTCCTGATTCGGCCGCAGCAGAAAAAGGCAAAGGCGCACCAGGAAATGCTCAAGGCCACTAAAAAGGGCGACAAGATTTTTACGTCGGGCGGGCTTATCGGCACCGTTACCGGTGTTGCCGACAAGTTTCTGACCGTGGAAATATCGGAAAAGGTGCGTGTGCGGATTCTTCGTTCTCACGTCGCGGGGAAGGAAGAGTCGACCGGCTTCGAGAAAAAAAGCGAGGGTAAAAAGTGAAAAAATCATGGTACGCAAGGGCGATCTTCGTTGCCCTGCTGTGGATTGCCTCCGGCGCCGTGCTCTCGGGGCTCCTGCCCGAGCAGTACCGGCCCTCCTGGCTCAGCTGGGCGAACAAGAGAAAAATCACCCTGGGCCTGGACCTCCAGGGCGGCGTCAGGCTCGTTTACACGGTCGACGTCACGCGGGCATTCTCGGACAAGCGCAGCAAGCTGGCCAAGGACATGGTCGAGATGCTCAAAACGGATAAGAACGTCAAAAATGTCAGCTTCAAGAAGGCGGGCGAGACCGAGTTCCTGCTGCAGTTCGACAGCGCCGAGGACATGGACAGGGTGGACAATGACCTCAAGAAGTTCTACACGGGCGTGCTCACGGAGATCGGCAGGAGCAAGGGCGACAAGACGATCCATTTCGGACTGACCGACAGGGAGCGCGAGTATATCGAGAACACCTCCTATGAGCAGGCCATTCGGACCATATCCAACAGGATCGACGGCCTCGGCATCAAGGAGACCGGCGTCACGCAGAGGGGATCGGATGTGAGCATTGAAATCCCCGGAGACGTCGAAGAGGAGCTCGAGAGGATCAAGAGAATCGTCAGCCAGACCGCGCATCTTGAGTTCAAGATCGTCGATGACGCCGGATCAAAACTTTTTCTCGACATGGCGAAAAAGATCCCCGAGGGCTCGGACATCAAGCTGATGAAGGAGGAGGCGAGCACCAGCAAGGGCCGCGTGACCTCCTACTACCTGGAAGCCAATTCCACGCCCGAGAGGAGCGGAAGGGATATCCTGAAGCGGTTCCTGGCCGACAAGACGATTCCCGAGGACCGCCTCGTCGACTTCGGGTCCTATCCGGACACGGACAAGGAGGGAAGAGCGCTGCCCACGATGATCTGGAGGACCTGGTACCTTCACGCGGAGACAAAGCTGTCCGGAGAATACATCGAGGACGCCAGGGTGGCCAATGACCCCGACACGAGCAAGCCCTACGTGTCGCTGAATTTCAACCCCTCCGGCGCGGCGATCTTCGACAAGCTGACCGGAGACAACGTCAACAACAGGATGGGCATTGTCCTCGACGACTTCGTGGACTCGGCCCCCGTCATCGAGGAAAGGATCGGCGGAGGCAGGGCCAGGATCTCGCTCGGCGGGTACAAGGAGTACCAGTCGCTTCTCAAGGATGCCTCCGACCTGGTCGTGGTCCTGAAGGCGGGCTCCCTGCCCGCGCCCATCTCCATGGCCAGCGAGACGATCATCGGCAAGGCCCTGGGAGGGGACGCCATCCGGAAAGGCATCATGGCCGTGCTGCTCGGCTCGCTCCTCGTGCTCCTGTTCATGCCGATCTACTACAAGGGCGCGGGCCTGATCGCAAACATCGCCCTGATCATCAACATCATGCTGATGCTCACGGCCATGAGCATCCCCCAGGCCACGCTGACGCTCCCGGGCATCGCCGGGATCGTGCTCACCGTGGGCATGGCCGTCGACGCCAACGTGATTATTTACGAACGCATCAGGGAGGAGCTGCGATCGGGCAAAAGCCCGAGAGCAGCGGTGGAGACCGGGTTCGGCAGGGCTTTCTGGACCATCTTCGACGCCCAGATCACGACCTTTATCGCGGGCGTCGTGCTTCTGCAGTACGGATCCGGGCCGATCAAGGGATTCGCCGTCACCCTGCTGATAGGCATTATCACGAGCATGTTTTCGGGTATTTTTATCACGAGAATAATTTTCGATTACATAACCGGAAGAAGGAAAGCGGTTAAACATTTAAGCATATGAGGACCTGATTTTCATGCAGTTAATCAAGCCGGATCTTAACATAAATTTCATGAAGGCCCGCAATCTGGCGGCCGTCATCTCCGCGGCCGCCGTCGCGGCAAGCGTCTTTCTTCTTTTCGTGCCCGGGCCGAACTACGGCATTGATTTCAGCGGCGGCACTGAAATCCAGTTCACGCTGGACAACCCCGTGGATATCGGCTCCCTGCGGGCCGTGGTCGAGCAGGGAGGCTTCAGCTCCAGTGACCTGGTGAGGATCGGCGGCGGCGAAAGGACGTACAGGATCAGGCTCCAGGCCGAGGTCGCGTTCGAGGAGCAGGAGAAAAACAAGATAACGAAGACCCTGAAGACCCGGTTCAAGGAGCCGGGGATCGAGGACGTGGCCTTCAGCCCGGGCGGTGAAAAAATCACGATCGACGGCGGCGGCGAGCTCAAGCCCGGGGAGATAGAGAAGCTGCTGCTCGATCTGGGGCTCGAGCTGAGAGAGAGGCCGAAGGCGGACAAGGAAAAAAAGAAAAAAGAGGAGGACAAGACGGCCGCGGACGACGACATGGTCCGCTGCAGCGACCCGGTGTGCATCTCAGGCAGGATCGAGGACTATACCTATGAAGTGTACCTGGCCGGCATCAGCGGCACCTTTCTCACCCACCTCGAGAAGAAGCTCGGGACAAAAAACAGGCTCCGGATAGACGAGATCGAGTGGGTCGGGCCCAAGGTCGGCAAGCAGTTCAGAAACGCGGGAGTCAAGAGCATCCTGTACGCCCTGGGGCTCATCCTGATCTACGTTGCTTTCCGTTTCGACCTTCGCTTCGCCCCGGGCGCGGTGATCTGCCTGGCCCATGACGTGATCATCACCGCGGGCATCTTCGTGATCCTTCAGCGCGAGATCGTGCTGGCCACCATCGCGGCCCTGCTGACCATCGTGGGGTACTCGCTCAACGACACGATCGTCATCTTCGACAGGATCAGGGAAAACCTGGCCAAGATCAGGGAACGGGAGCTGCGGCTCGTGGTCAACAAGTCGATCAACGAGACCATGGGCCGGACCATCATGACCTCGGCCACGACCGTCCTCAGTATCCTGCCCATCCTCTTCATCACGAGGGGCACGATCCAGGACTTCGCCCTCGCCCTGACAATTGGAATCATCATCGGCACCTACTCCACCATCTACATCGCTTCTCCCATCGCCCTGTGGGTCGACAAGCAGTTCTACCAGAAAAAGAGCCGCCGGTAACAACATGCTGTCAGACTGTTTGGAATTAGTAAAACTGGGTAGTGCAGGGGCGACAACCCCGCTTCAAGCGGCCCTGAAGGGCCGCACTACGACATAGATGATTATAAAACCGCATAGAAACGAGCTGCCCATCGGCGTCTTCGATTCAGGCATCGGGGGGCTGACGGTGCTGGGGAACCTGATCTCCGTTCTCCCCTCGGAAAGGTTTGTCTACATCGGGGACACGGCAAGGGTCCCCTACGGCAACCGAAGCGAGGCCACCATCACCCGCTACGCTCGCGAGGCCTGCGGATTTCTGCTCGACCACGACGTCAAGCTCATCGTTGTGGCCTGCAACACGGTCTCGGCCGTGGCCGCGCACCTTCTGAAAGTGGATTTCGACGTGCCCGTGATCGGCGTGATCGAGTCCACGTCGCTCACCGCGTCGAGAAGAACATCGGGCGGCAGGATCGGCGTGATCGGCACGCGCCGGACGGTATCGAGCGGCGCCTACCAGCGGCGCATCACCATAGCAGACTCGCGCTGCGAGGTCTTCAGCAACCCGGCCCCGCTTCTCGTGCCGCTGGCCGAGGAGGGCATGACGGACGGGGACATCGTCATGGCCGCGCTCGACACGTACCTGACCCCGCTCATGGACAGGGGCATCGACACGCTGATCCTGGGCTGCACCCACTACCAGCTGTTCGTTCCGGCCATCAGGGTCTTTATCGCAAAAAGGCTGAACAGGGACGTGGAAGTCGTGGACTCGTCCACCTGCGTGGCCGAGTCGACCAGGCTGTTTCTCGAAAGCAGGGAGCTTCTCCGCCCTCACCCCGAGGCCGCGGCGCCCGAGCCGGAAATCTACGTCACGGACGACCCGGAAAACTTCACGCTCGTCGGATCGCGCTTTTTCGGCGCCCGCCTCAGCGCCGCCGTGACGCTGGTGAGCCTGAAGGCGTGAAGCATGACCGTTTTTAAAATGAATCTCTTGACATTGACCAATCAGGCCATTTACAAGAATATAAACTATTTCAGAAGGAGAGACGCATGAAAAGGATGCTGTTGATTCCCTGTTGTCTGGCGCTCATGCTCGCCGCTTTGGGCTGTGAAGACGACATAAAGGACTGCGACCTGGAAAAGCTGTCGTCCTGCACCGTCAGCGACACGAAGTGCGAGGGCAACTCGATCGTCATGGATTGCACCAACGACTACAAGTGCAAGATGAAGTGCACGGAAGTTTGCGTCATGAGCTCCAGCTCCTACACGGGCACCTGCAGCCGCAGCTACCAGGACCAGGTTTCCAGTACCGGCGACGACGTCTGCTGGTGCATGTAGACTCCCTGCCGGCTTCGGTGGGCGATCAGCTGTTTTCCTCGCGGTCGAGCTCTTCGATCAGCTTTTTCTGTTTCCTCGAAATTTTTTTCGGCACCACGAGCGTGGCGATAAGATGCAGGTTTCCCCTTCCCCTGCCGTGCAGCGCGGGCATCCCCTTGCCCCTGATGACGATCTCCTCGCCGGGCTGGGTCCCCGGCGGTATCTTGACCCTTGCCGGCCCGTCCAGGGTCTCCATCTCGAATTTCTTCCCCAGGACCGCCTCGGGATAGGTGACATAAATCTGCCTTATAAGCTCCGTCCCGCTGCGCTGGTACGTCTCGTGCCGATCGACATAGACCACGATGTAGAGGTCACCGTTCGGCCCGCCGCCGGGGCCCGGCTCGCCCTTTCCCGCCACCCTGATGATCTGCTCGTTCTCAATGCCCTCGGGGATTTTGACCTCGATGGTGTTGTCCACTTTCATCCGGCCTTCCCCGCCGCAGGCATCACACTTGCGCACGATGTGCCTTCCCGTTCCCCCGCAGGAGCCGCAGGTGGTGGTGAGGATGAAGGCCCCCCGCGAATGCACGACCTGGCCCTTGCCCTGGCAGGTGGGGCAGGACTCGAACGCCTCGCCGTCCTCGGCCCCCGTCCCGCTGCAGCTCGAGCAGGTTTCGGAAAACCGAAGCTCCACTTCACGCTTCACGCCGCCAAAAGCCTCCTCGAGCGTTATGGACATCTTCTTCTGAATGTCCCTCCCCTTTGCGACGCCGTAATCGCTGCTGCTCCGCCTTCCCCCGAACCCGCCGAACCCGAACCCGAACCCGAACAGGTCCTTGAACAGGTCGCCGAAGAAGCTGCTGCCGAAGATGTCGTCGATGCCGTCGATGCCCCTGAACCCGCTGCCCGACAGCCCTTCGTGGCCGTACACGTCGTAGATCCTCCGTTTCTCGGGATCGACCAGGACCTGGAAGGCCTCGGACGCTTCCTTGAACTTTTCCTCGGCCAGCGCGTCGTTGGGATTGCGATCCGGATGGTACTTGAGGGCCATGCTCTTGTACGCCTTTTTTATCTCAATCTCCCCGGCGTCTCGCGAAACGCCGAGAATTTCGTAGTAGTCCCGCTTTGGCATTGGGCCTATATTTAATCATGAAAAAAAATGAGTCAACAGATAAAAGCCATCAGCCCTCGGCCTTCAGCTTTCAGCTTCCGGATTTCATCGGCAGGAATACATAAAACGCCGGGGATATTGTATCCTTTCCGATGATGGTTTATATGGTAATCGCCATTCACCTACGGAAAAGAGAAAGACAAAGATTGTCATGAACGAAAAAAAGATGATCGAAAACTTCGTGCAGCTCATCCGCAGGGCGTCCACGGACCTTCCTCGCGACATCGAAAAGGCTCTTGAATCGGCCGGGCGCAGGGAAAGCGGCGTCGCCGGGCAGGCCGTGGGAGTCATCCTCGAGAACATCAGGCTGGCGAGGCGCGACTCCGTTCCCCTCTGCCAGGACACGGGCCTGCACACCTGGACCGTTCACCACCCCTTCACGTGGGACGCGGAAAAAATCCGCTCCTGGATCCTGGAGGCGACCGTTCGCGCCACGTCCGCCGGGCTGCTCAGGCCCAACGCCGTCGACCCCGTGACCGGCGCGAACAGCGGAAACAACACCGGGATAGCGCACCCCATGATCGAGCTCGCGGCATGGAAGCGCAATTATCTCACCGCGGGGCTCCTTCTCAAGGGCGGCGGAAGCGAGAACGTCTCCTCGCAGGTCTCGCTGCCCGACACGGGCATCGGCGCAGGCAGGGACATCGAGGGCGTGAAAAGGGCGGCTCTGAAGATCGTCCTTGCGGCCCAGGGCCGCGGGTGCGCGCCCGGCATCGTTGGCCTGTGCGCGGGGGGGGACAGGCAGACCGGATACCGGATCGCCAAGGCCCAGCTCAAGCGGCCGCTCGACGACAGGAACCCGGACCCGGCGCTCGCCCGGCTGGAAAAATCCATTCTCGAGGCGGCCAACGCTCTGGGCATCGGGCCCATGGGATTCGGCGGGAAAACAACGCTGCTCGGCGTCAAGGCCGCCCGGGCGGCGAGGCACCCTGCCTGCTACTTTGTCACGGTGGCCTACGGGTGCTGGGCCCTGCGCAGGTGGAACCTTAAAATCGACGCCGGCGGCAGGCTCCCTGTCTTTTCTCAAAAACCTTTCAACGGATGATGCACGGGTGATGCGATGAAAGAATTAATAACGCCTGTTTCGAAAAAAGTGATCAGAAGCCTGTCCATCGGCGACGAAGTGCTGCTCACGGGCACCATCGTCACGGCCAGGGACGCGGCCCACAAGCTCATGGTCGAGAAAAAGCCCGCTTTCCTGCGGGAGCATCTCGAGGGCGGCATCATCTATCACTGCGGGCCCATCGTCAAAAAAACAGGCCGGGTATGGACGGTCGTGAGCGCCGGGCCCACGACGAGCGCGCGGGAGGAGCCCTACGAGGCTGCGGTCATCGGGCATTACGGCGTCCGGGCCGTCATCGGCAAGGGCGGGATGGGTGAAAAAACGGGCAAGGCCCTGAAGAAATTCGGGGCCGTTTACCTGCACGCCGTGGGCGGCGCCGCCGTGGTCCTTGCCGGGTCGATCAGGAGGGTCAGGGACGTGCTCCTTCTCGACGAGCTTGGGGCGCCCGAGGCTTTCTGGATTCTCGAGGTCTCAAAATTCCCGGCCGTGGTCACCATGGACACGAAGGGAAACTCTCTGCATCGCTCCGTCCTGAAGGAGAGCGAAAAGAGGTTTGAGAATCTCATCGCATGACCGGCGAGCACCCTTTCCATCCCGCCATTGCCCTGAAAGCGGGAGAGCTGTACCTGAAAGGCGGAAACCGCCCGGCTTTCGTCAAGATCCTTCTTGCGAACGCACGAAAAATCATCGGCCGTGATTTTCCGCAGGCCGTTGTCGGCGGCAGGGTCGGGACGTTTCTAGTCTCGGGCTGCGGCCACGACCCCCGGCTCGTTTTAGCCTGCAGGCGCATCTTCGGTGTCAGCCTCGTCGAGGAAGTGCTGAGCTGCGATACGGATATGGAGGCCGTGAAGAAAGCCGCCGCGGCGCTGATGGAGCCTTTTTCCGGCCCGGGCGCGAGCTTCAAGGTAGCCGCGAAGCGCGCGTGGAAAAAATTCCCGCTCACGTCCACGCAGGTAAACCGCGAGGTCGGCGAGGCGATCGTCACGCGCTTCGGGCTGAAGGTCGACCTGAAGCATGCCGACATCACGCTGAAGATCAGCGTTGATTCGGACAAAACCATTCTTTCCACCAGCACGCACGAGGGCGCGGGCGGGCTTCCCGTGGGATGCAGCGGCAGGGGCCTTGCGCTGCTCTCCGGGGGCATCGACTCGCCCGTGGCCGGATGGCTTGCCATGCGCAGGGGAATTCGCATCGACTGCCTGCATTTTCACTCACCCCCCTACACGGGCGCAGCGGCCCTGAAAAAGGTGGAGGACCTGGCGCGCGTCCTGCGCCAATACGACCCGGCGATCGCCCTGCATGCGGCCGCGTTCACCAGGGCCCAGGAGCTGGTCAGGGAGAAGGTGAGGGAGGATTACAGGGTCGTCATGTACCGCCGGCTCATGCTGCGTGTTGCCGCGGCCCTGGCCGGCCGCCTCGGGGCCGAAGTCCTGATCACCGGGGAGAGCATCGGCCAGGTCGCGAGCCAGACCCTTGCGAACATGGCGTGCATCGACAAAGCCGCGCTCTTTCCCATCATCCGGCCGCTCGTCACCTATGACAAGGCCGAAACCATCAGGCTGGCCCGCGGCCTGGGCACCTACGAGATTTCCATCAGGAAAGGCGAGGACTGCTGCAGCCTCTTCGTCCCCGAACATCCGGCCACGAGGGCGAAGGACGAGCGCTGCCGCGAGTACGAAGATTCCCTCGACACGACCGGCATCGTCGACGAATGTCTTGACTCCATCGAAACCAGTTTATAAATGCCCCGGGCAGGGGAGCCTTTAGGCCCCGTTGCGCTTCAGGCGGGCCAAGGGCCCGCAGCTACATGGGCGGCTGAAGCCGCCCCTACCCACGTTTGGGGATGGAGGTGGGAGCAACGACGGCTACGTGCAGCCATCCATGAAACAGCATCCGCCCTCGTAGGAGGGGGCGAGGGGATCGAGGTCGCAGTAGCCGTCTCCGCACTGGCCCTCGAAAGGCAGGATCTCGGTGGCGCGGACGATCGCAGCGGAACTGTTCGCCAGGTCGAAGGTCACGCCGCCGATGAAAAGAATGCTGCCCCCCTTGAGCTCAACCGCCCTGTGCCACATCCTGGGGGAGGCGAGCGTCGCCGTGAAGGTCGCGGGGATGGATTCGAAATTCACGTACGTATCGTCGACCCGCCGGTAGAGCTCCATGGCCCCGCCTGCAGCGGCCTGCGCCGGGTTGAATTCATTGTCCGTGATCCCGCCGGACTGGAGGATCCAGCCTCCCCTGGCGCCTTCCTGGCAGTCCAGGACGAGCGTCGAGCCCAGCGCGAAGCGCGCCATGCCCGCCGGGTGAGGGCCAGGGTTGAAGACGGGCGGGCTGACCGCCAGGTCCACGATGTAGTTGTTCGTCACAACGCTGGAGTTGCAGACATGCGTCGGGATCGGCACGGGCGGCTCGTCCGTTGTCTCGTAGACGTAGGTGGGCGTGGCCGTGTCCGCTTGCACGCTGCAGCGCGGCCCGTACCAGCCGGCCAGGATGACCTTGGACTCGTCGGGCGACACGGGGATGACGTGGGGCAGCAGCCTGACGTACTCGGGGTGATCGTCGACTACGCCCAGCGGAAAGCTGATCCAGGAGCCGTCGGTCGGGTTCCTGTCCCACCGCTCGCCGATGGCATAGTTGCGCATGCCAACGAGGGATGGATCGGAGCCCGGGAACCGGGCGCCGCCGAAAATCCACGTGCTTGTGCCCGCTTTCACGGCGCCCGGGAAGGTCCGCTTGCCGCTGAAATTGGTCCTGGTCACGGGCATGAAGGAGCTCGGGCTCCCGTCGAAGATATCGGCCGTAATCTCGCTGAAGCTCGTTGGCTGTCCGCTCAGCCCCCCGGCCTGGACCGTGAGCATCTCCTTGACCGGGTCCTCGGTGTACTGCCAGGGGCCGTAGGCCGACGCATGGAGAAACCTCGGCGTGTCCATGGGCAGCTCCACGCCCAAGCCGGGGGATAGTATCGCTGTTAACGGAGTATGCCTGACCGTGACCAGCTTTGATGCCAGTTCCTTCTCTGCTGGCATAATGGCAGAAACACTAAAACGGTCTAATCTTGGACTGCTTTCTGCTGGTGATAGAGTAAATCTGGAGCGCCCTTTGACTTTGGAGGGACGCTTAGGCGGGCACCTAGTCCAGGGTCATGTAGATGCTACCGGAAGAGTGGCCTCTGTTAGGTGGGACGGTGAGGCAATGGTAATTAGATTTGAAGCCCCACCTGAGGTGATGTGCTATATAGTGGAGAAAGGTTTTATTGCTATTGATGGGGTTAGTCTAACTGTGACAGCTATGGATACCAGTTCATTTCAGGTTTCTATCGTCGAATATACCCGCAAACATACTACGCTAGGTGATAGGCAGGTAGGGGACTCAGTAAACCTGGAGGTAGATATTATTGCCAAATATGTAGAGCATCTTAGGGAAGCTCGCCGTCCAGGTATAACTGTTGATTTCTTACAGGAGCACGGCTTTTTAGTGAGTTAA
>JBDRLK010000464.1:0-2721 GCA_043813155.1 Pseudomonadota bacterium
CACCTTCAACAACAACCGCCTGCCGCACCGCCGCCGCCAACCCTCATCATGACAGTCTCCGGGATTGACTTTCCGTCCCGAGCATGGTCTATTTTTACTTTACAGATAGTGGAGGAGGTTCACGGGAGGGACCACGGGACCGAACTGAAAGGAGAAAGGCCCTTTGAAGCGCCTATCCTTTTTATTCCGCCGAGTGAGAAGGGAGCGTGCTGCGGTGCTCGCCGGCGCCCGGAAGCCAGCTGTCCGGCGGCATCATTCCTTCGGCGAGCAGCGCGGCGAACAGCTCGGCCAGCGGGGCCTGGTTTTCCCACACCGTGAACTCGCTCATGTTGATCATGACGCGCGTGTCCGCGTGGCGCCATCCCAGGGGCTGGCCCCCGAAAACAGGGTAAAAGGCCGCCTCGGGCGCATCGTAATAAGGGGCGCCCGGCATGTTTCTCACCATGCCGATGACAGGAATGCCGGGCATGGGCGGCATGCCCGCGTCCTTGATAAAGGAAAGCGAGTCTGTGTGAACCGGTTCCTCCGGCCGCCGCGACCCGAGGCCCGTGATGTAGGTGTAGCTCATGGGGTTGCAGCCAAGCACGTAGTCGGCCAGCAGGCTCATGGCATTGAAGTAGGTCTGTGCCTGCACGCCCGTCAGCCCCCCGATCTGAAGCCTCTGATAGATCATGTCCGCATGGAGACCCGTGGCCGTGGCCACGCCCCAGTCCGGGTCCAGGCCGTCCCGGCCATGGCGGTGCGCGTGAACCGAGTTCAGGATATCTTCCACCTGGTTGCCCGCGCGCTCGTCCAGGTTCGCCACCGTGGTGGCCTGAATACCCGCGTCCGGCGAAGCAGCGTTGTAATAGCCCATGACAAAATCGGCCATGGCCGGGTGGTACCCGAGCCACATGCCGGGATACACGTTGATCATGGGCACGATGTTGTCGAACGCTCCCCTTCCCCATACGTCGATGGCAGCCCAGTAGGTCTCGAAATCGGTCGCAAACTGCTCCTCGCCCGTGAGCCTGTAAAGCTCGCTCGCGCCGTAGAGCAGATACTCGTCCTCGGCGCCGGCCGAGTCGGCCCAGCCGTAAGCGTCCCTGGCCGCCTGCTCCAGCTCGGCCGCCCGGATCCCGTCAAAAGGCTCCACAAGGTACGCGGCCTGGGCCAGAGTGCCCGCCACGTGCGCCGTGTGCCAGTGCACGGGGTCATAGGTCCAGTAGGGAAGCTCGTCGTCATTGGCATAGTAGTAGCCCCGCGGGTGTGCCCAGGACTCCACGCCGCCGCGTATGCTTCCGTTCTCGTTCTGCAGCTGCTCCCAGCCGGCCACGTTCCATAACGCCTCGTCGAGAATGTCGGGAATGCCGTTGCCGCTTTCCGGTATGGTCAGCTGGCCGTCCGTGAACAGGTCCGGGTTCATCTCATAGGCGCGCATAAGGTACTGGGCCACGACCGCGTGGAACTGGCGGATGTCGAAATCCCCGGCATCGTGATGACCGCCGCGAAGCGGCCGCGGGTCGGCGATGGACGTGCCCGGGTCGAACATATCCCAGGGATCGCTGCTGCCCGTCTCCACCCAGTAGGCGATGCAGTGGTCCTCGGGCCGGCTCCAATCGGTGTAGTCCGCGTCGAGATCGCCGCACCAGCGGTTGAGAAACAGGCCGCGCCAGACCGTGTAGAACGCCTTGAACGCCGCCTCCTCGCTTACGGCCGTGGGCCACGACACGCCAACGCCCGGAATCCGCACCCGGTAGCGCACGCCCTCGGCCGCGCGCAGGCCCGACAGGTCGATCTCCCTGACCTCGCCTCCCGCATCGCTGTCGCTCGCGGACCGCACGGTCGCGGCCAGGCCCGCTGCCTCGGCAATGCGCCAATCGAGCGGGTCGAGCCGCTCGACCAGCACGTCCACGGTTTCAATCCCGGTCAGGTCGGCCGCCCCGCCGTCCCCCATCCACCCGGACACGTAAGCATACTTGAGCGATGCCCGCGGGTTGTAGCCCACCTGGTTGACCTGGATCAGGGGCGTTTCCAAATAATGGTCGCTGAAGCACACGCGCACGTCCAGGGCTGTCTCGTCCGTGCCGCTATGCGTTACAGTCAAAACATCATTCCCGCCCAGTCCCTCGGCCAGCTCGAGAAAGATGCGATGGTCCACGTCCACGATGTCGTTGTCCGGCCATACCTCGTAGCCAACGAAGTATTCGGGCGACCCCACGGGGATCGAGTGGCGATGCACGGCCGACACGGCCACGTCGCTTCCATCACTGCGCGTCACCGTCCAGTCGCCGCCCTGCCACGCGTCGCCATCGTTGCCCAGAAGCACGCCGCCGCTGAGCTCGTTCTCGGGATCGGAAAGCACCAGCATGAGAGCCTGCAGGCCGTATCCGTGCACTTCCCTGAGCGCGGTGTCGAGCTCCACCCTCGGGCCTCCGGGCGTGCGCGCCCACGTATTGCCCCACAGGTCGCCGTCCGGAGCCCCGGCAGCCACAACGTGGACGAATACGTCGGTCGCGGCGGCAAGCCGATCAATGGTATGTCCCGTGGCGTCGCCGGAAAGGGTCGCGTCCAGCACCTGCAGGGGAAGCTCGCCGCCCTCTTCCTCCGAGGGCTCGGGGCCGAAGTAAACGTAAATGTCCGTGGCGCCGTCTACAGCGTCCCAGGACAGGCTGATTGTGCTCGACGTTGCGCTGTCCACAATCACTTCCATTGTGCCGTGCACCACGGGCTGCTCCACGG
>JBDRLK010000465.1:0-6680 GCA_043813155.1 Pseudomonadota bacterium
CCCTTCGATCCCCCGGAATCGTGCATGCACCCAACGTGCATTTGCCCCTTCCCAGCTATTAAATTATTTTATAGAATCATAATGGAAAATCTGCACTTCACGGCCCTGCCCCATGAAAGGAGGAGAGATGCGGTTTGTAACATTCATTGTTTTATCTTTGGTTCTCATCGGCTGCACGAAAAAAAACCAGAAGGTCGATCCCGATCCTGACGAGATAACACATTCCTCCCCGGCCGCAGAACCCCCCGACCCCGGTCCCGCGGCCCCGGCTGACGCCGCTGATCTAGATTTCTCGACGCCCGAAGCGGCCGTGAACACGTTTATCAGGGGGGCCGCGAAAAAGGACATCGACATCCTGAGCCAGTGCTTTTCCAGCGACGCTGAAAAGGAGTTTGCCGGCATCCTTGAAAAGGATGCCAGTGAAAAGGACCTGGTCGAGCTCGAGCAGATGTTCGGCCGGGCCTCTGTCACTGAAACCGTGATGAAGGCGGGCGGCACGTCCGCGGCGGTCAAGGTCAAGCTGGAATGGGAAGGCAGGCCCGATGAAACCCTCAACGTGGTCAAGGAAGGGTCGGGCTGGAAGATACAGGGCTTCTGATCGCCCAATGACGACCGCGGCTGTTGAATAAATATTCGATCGGCACTATGCTTGGAAAGGTGTAGGACCATGAATTTTTCATTTCTATTTGCAGGAAAGAACTCTGGCCCATTGGGCGGGAAGCTGAAAATCCCGGTCTTCATGGTCCTGCCCTTTTTTCTTGCATCGTGCTGGATGCTGGCCGGCCTGGAGAAGTCCGACCTGCCCGGGCCTGACGCCGCCGACGTGAGCGAAGACGACGGCATGCACATGGACGCGGACGCGCCGGACGCTGACGACGACGCCGACGGCGCGGAGCAGCCCGGGGATGGTCCGGAAGAAATGGAACAAGAAGACGCGGCCGGGGACGCGGATGATCCCGAGGCTGAAGCCGAAGACGGCTTCGACGCGCCGTCCGAGCCCCCCGATGATCCCGACGCGCTCGAGGAATTCGATGACAGCTTTGACGTTGAGCCCGACGATATGCCGGAAGATGCGGCTATCGAGGACATGCCGGCCGATGAGCCGGACGGCCCTCCCCGCCTGACCTGCCCCGGCGCAACGACCCTTGAAGAGCTCGTTGGGTGCATCACGGTCCAGATGCCGCGCGAGGGCTCGGAGGGGTTTGTCGCTCCCGACAACCGCGCCCAGAGCAACTGGGCTTCTGTCGCAAGGCGCATGCTCCAGGGCCACTGCGACGAAATCGACGTACCGATCGAACTCGAAAACATCATCAGGGTCTTTACCTTCAATGACAGCAGCACGAGCAGGGATTTCTGCGTGCTCATGGAAACGTTGGACGAGGACGCCGACGGCACGGTGGACCGCGGCTGGGGAACGTTCATCGTCGACCCTGACCCGAGCCGGGAGCTCAATATCCATATCACGCACCCCGTTTTCTGCACGACCACGGAATTGGAGGGGGTCAGCATCTTCAAGGGTGTGGGCGGCCGCAGCTACCTGATGGGCGGCGCGCACCGCGAGGCAAACAGCCGCATCAGCTCCTGCCAGGCCGCGTATTTCGAGGCCGACGCGGCGCACAACGTGAACAACATGGACCAGCCCGCCGTGCGGGAAATCATGTCCTTTTACGCGGACCTGGGCAGGGCCTTCGTGTCCATCCAGTACCACGGCATGGCGTCGGCGAGTTGCCTGGGCGTTGACGTGTACATGACCTACGGCCGCTCAACGAATCCTTCGCCGGATGCCATCCTTATTGACCTGCGGGACAATCTCAGGACGAACAACCCGGACTGGGTGGTCAATGTCCCCGGCGACACGCCGCCGTGCACGATGAGCGGATCCACGAATGTCCAGGGCCGGCTGCTCAACGACGTTCCGGGCAACATCGTGTGCACGGCGCCGGCCATTGTCACCACCGGTCGATTCATCTACATCGAGCAGAAAACCGAGATGCGCCTGCCCGATGACTGGATCGACGCCATCGTGGAAACCTGGCCGTAGCCTTCAGGCTTTCCGGATTACGGTTTTATGACCCTGTCCGCGCCGAGCATGCTGCCGGCGATCTCAACCATGTTGGATATGCGGCCCACTGCGAGCTTCTCTTTCAGCTTGTAGTATTCGAGGCAGGTGCCGCAGGCCAGGATTTCAATCCCGCCGGCCTCAAGGGCTTTTATTTCCTCAAGAGGCCCGGAGCCTTCCGCAAGAAGATACACACCGCTGTTGTAAAAAATGATTTTCCCCGGGCCGGGATCGATGTCTTTCAATGTTTTGAAAAAGGACTGGATAAGGATTTTTCCAAGATCCACGGCCCCGCTTCCCATCTCGTCGGATGAGATAACCACGACAGTGCCCTCCCCTTTTCGATGCTCCCTTTCACATGCGATTGAATCGGTGCCGCCACCTTCTCCCCTCTTGACGATCGTGACGGCCCAGACGCCGTCCTTTTCCTCCATGCTCACCTCGTGCCCCTGCCCCTCGCTGAAGCTGCGCACGTTCCCGGCCGACGCTTCGTTGTCCGCCAAGACGCGCAGCCTCCCCCCCCCGGCAAGCTCACTGAGCGCATTTTTCGTGTTGATCACGGGCGCGGGGCATGCCTGGCCCCTGCAGTCGATCTCTTTCATGACCTTATCCTCCGAAATCTGCCTTGATTGTACTATTCATAGTTGCGATAAGTCCAATCGGCTGTTTCGATAGAGCACGGCGGCTTTATTCGGGAAACCCGGACGGACGGCGCGTGCCGCTAAAGGTCGGCCACCGCTACCACGGTGTTCAGGGCAAGGCGCACGAGCGTATGATCTCGTAGATCTTATCTTCGAGCTCCGGCACCTCGGGGTTTTCCGTGATGACCGATGCAATGAGCCGGTACTCTCCCATTTTCCTGCCGAAGATCATTGTTTTCACGCCCACACCGGCAACCATCATGAATTCCTTTTCCGTGTAGACTTTGACGCTGATGTGGCAGCCGTTCTTATCGTAGGAGTCCATGTAATTCGAGGTCCCGGCCTGCTTCATGTTATGGGAATAGGACAGCTGGTTGTGCGTTGTCTGCCTGCCGCTGGCGGTCCAGTGCGCGTCGGGCTTTTCCCTGCCCCAGGCTTCGAGCTGCGGGTAATCACCGGCAATCTTGCCGATCCTCTCATGGAGCATGGAAAAAAAACGCTGCCTTGCATCGGAAGTTTCGCCATCGCCGGCAACGGCGGAGGATTTATTTGCTCCAGCCTCTTTGATAGGTTTTGTCCGGCATCCGGCGGCCGAAAGAACGAAAAGACCCAGGACAGCAACTGTCAGGTGAATGTTCATGTGATTCACGAGGCCCATCATGGACTTATTGTACAGTCATCCTTCCCGGATTTCAAGGAAGGTCTCACCCTCCGTCGATTCAAGGATCAGCCGCTGTGGATCGCACTGCTCGCGCAGTATCTTCAGCTCGCTGCGCGATGGAGGCGGAACCTGTTCGGCGCGCGACACGTCGACGTCAAACCCCATGTTGTCGAGGACATCCGCCGGCGCAATTCCCGGGTAGCATCCCGCCAGGACCATTTGCCTTGTCCTGTCGTCGAAACGCATGATCGCCATGTTCGTGATCACGGCCGAGGGCCCGCCCGGCGGCAGGCCGGCCTTCTCCCGGCCGCCCGGGCCGTCGAGCCATCCCGGGCTCGTGAGGTAATCCAGGGCCGGGACGAACCTGCGCTTTTCCTGCTGCATGAAAATAATGGTCCTTCCCACGAGGGACGCGACATCGCATGCTCCGCCGCTCCCGGGAAAGCGCCTGTCGGGCCGGGCATAGTCGCCCAGCGCCGTGGAGTTCAGGTTGCCGTGCCTGTCGATCTGGGCCGCGCCGAGAATCCCCACCACGCTCCCGCCCGTCACCCGGTTCTGGATGAGGGAAAAAGCGTCCGCAAGCCCGGCGTTGACGCAGGTTCCTGACATGACGCGAAGATCCGCAACGGTCAGGGGAATCTGGGCGAGCCCTGAGTCGATGGCCCCGGTCTCGAAGACGATCACGCTTTGCGGTGCGCTGATCCGCTTGGCCGCCATGGCGGCAAGCATGGAGATACCGGTCCCGCAGAACACTATTTCATTGTCGCGTATCTGCCTCGCCGCGACGATGGCCATGATTTCCCTGGAAGAATAGCCCGGCATGTCATCCCTCCGCCGGTTCCGGAGCATTGAATCGCCGGTCCAGACCCGGTGCATAGCCCGCCCCGGGGTCTGCCTTCAGCTTTTCGAGCCGCTGCTTCCCCGCCAGGTCCAGCAGTCCCTGGTGGTCCTTCACTCCGTGGACGTACCTGCCAAGATATTCCTTGTACGCGCGATCGTCCTGCGCGCTCTTTGCATAAGCGCCGAGCTGGACGGGATCGTAATCATAGCAGTTCCAGCAGGCCGTGGGGTAAGCGCCGAAAGGGACATGCACCACGGCATCGACAAGGAAGAACGGTATCTGGTTGCGGTCCGGGTCCTCGCGGAGCTGCTCAACGTCGACGAGGTCCTCGCAGGTCACGATGAGGCTCTTTGCCGCTTTTGCCTGCTCCACGTCGGCAAAGGTCAGTCCCTCGATCCTGGCCGTGCCCTGCCTGTCGGCCCTCTGCGCGTGAATGATCGTGACGTCGGGATTGACGGCCGGAACAAGAACGACCCTGGGCGCATCACCCCAGGCCCCGAAAGGATTGTCCATGGTCACCAGCTTGCTGTCCGGAAGCGTGGCATCCTCCTTTCTGAGCAACGGGGAAAACCCCCACGTGTCAACGATGCTCGTGCCCAGGGAGGAACGGGTGGGAAGAAAGGGCACGCCCATGGCCCCTGCAAGGAAGCGCAGTGTCATCTGGTAGTTCGTGTAATCCTCCACCTCGAGGCTCCCGTCTTCAACCGCCTTCCTGAACCTGGGACAGGTCGGCGCAAACCTGCCGCTCCCGCCATAGGCAATGTCCAGGCGGGAGACGCATCCTGCACCGACAAGCTCATCCACGCCCTGGCCGTTGGAATGGGCATACAGGTGCAGCCCTTTCGTGCCCTTGCGCATGATCTCGTATACCGCGGCCATTGGATTTCGAACCACCGTAAACCCGCCGATGGACAGGTGACAGCCGTCAGTGACATATCGCCCGACCGCTTCCTTCAATCCCATGACCTTGTCGCGCGCTGTTTTCATCGCTCCGAACCTCCAGGCAAAGCCGCCCCGAAATCAATCCCCACGCCGGGTGAGTGGGTGAATCACCCCCCGAGCAAAGAACTGCAAGACGCATGTCGCCTCCTTTATCGTGTATTAAATTAATTTATAGGGATGGGGAAGCACTGTCAATCTTCGAAACCTTCGAAATCGAAGGTAATGGTGCGGCCCCAGTCGTCGGGAATGCTGAACCGGCGGCTCACGCACAGCTCGCTTCCGGCAGTCATGGCGTCGACCATCATGCCGTTCTCATCGGAAACGCATGAATCCGGGCGCGCTGTGAGACATTCGAATTCCGAGTACAGGCACACGGTTACGGAATAATCCTGCAGGGGCGCTTCATAGCCGAAATAGCAGCCGCAGGCGCAGGCATCCTCGTCCCAGCCGTACAGGGTCCCGTCCCAATGGAGGGAAAACATGTCCCCGGGCTCGAGCATCTGTACGATCCCCTCGAACTCGGGCGGCATGCATTCGATGCAGCAACCATAGGGATCGTCAGTGGGGCATTCAACCGTGCAGAACGGCGTGTAGAGGCTGACAAGCTCCCATATGCCGAGCGTGACGCGATACATGTCGAAGGGGTATCTGTATGAGCCGTGGGGATGCCCCCAGAAACCGATTTGCGCGTAGTACGTCTCGCCGTTGTCAGGCCCGGAGACGTTCCGCACAATGAAATCAATGCCCGTGCCCGGCGGCTGGTCCTCGTCCCCGTCATCAGGCTCGTCGGCCGCAATGTCCGGCGCAGCATCCGCCGCCGCGTCACGGCCCGGATCGGGCCCGGTCATGGATGAGGATGCATAGCATGAACAAAGAAGAAAGCATAAAAGGCAAATAACAAGGGCCGCATGGTTCATCGCTCTACCTCACCGGGCTGTCATTATTGTAGTGCAATTTTCCCGCTGTGCAACAAGGGCGACTGAAGTCGCCCCTACTCCTGTTGGGTAGGGGAGGCTTTAGCCTCCCTCCCTACATTAGAATCCTTGCAAAGCCCCGGCCTACGCTATAGAATTGGAATTCACCAATATAGGAGAAAACATGGCCGGCGGATACATGGGAAAAATACTCTGGGTCGACCTGTCAAAGAATAAAATCGAGCAGCAGGAAATCGGCGAAGAAGTTTATAAAAAGTTCCTCGGGGGATACGGGCTCGGGGCGAAAATTCTCTTCGAGAGGATGAAGCGCGGGACGGACCCGCTCGGCCCCGGCAACATCCTGGGGTTCGTCCCCGGCCTGCTCACGGGCACGGGGGCTGTTTTCGCCGGCCGCTTCATGGTCGTGGCAAAATCCCCTCTTACCGGCGGGTGGGGCGACTCCAACTGCGGCGGGTATTTCGGGCCGGAAGTCAAGAAGGCGGGGTACGACGGCATCTTCATCACCGGGAAATCGAATAAGCCGGTATACCTGTTCATCCGGGACGGGGAGCATGAGATCAGGGACGCTTCGCACCTGTGGGGCAAGGACGCGCTGGAAGCC
>JBDRLK010000466.1:0-2977 GCA_043813155.1 Pseudomonadota bacterium
ACGCGTTCAACGAGGAGGAAGCAAGAGCCGTAGTCCCCATGGGCGAGCCGGACCCAAAAGCTGCCGCGCCCCTGATCGACAATCTGGAAACGTACGGAAAGACGCCCATCGGCATGGCCATGATGCTGGCGAAAAAGCAGATCAACGCGAGCACGCTGGCCGAGGGGCACATTATCGTGGTCACGGACGGCGAGAACACGTACGGCTACGAGCCGGTCCACGTGGCAAAGGCGATCAAGCTCCTGGCCGCCGACGAGCAGCCCGGCATGTACTTCGTCGCCTTCGACATCGGGGCCGACGTGTTCAAGGACGTGATCGACGAGGGCGTGCTCGTCGTTGAGGCGAAAAACGCGGCCGAGCTGCAGGGGGCGCTCGATTTTATTCTGTACAAGAAAATTTTAGCGGAGACACCTCTGTAGCAACCTGAAGCGGGATGGTGCTGCGCGCCCTTGGCGCGCCAACGGGCCGGCCCGAAAACATAGTGCACGCACGGGCATGGGCGGCTTCAGTCGCCCATGGGAGGCTAAAGCCTCCCCTGCCCTTTGACGCCGCTGCCGGCGGGCGGACGGGAGGCTAAAGCCTCCCCTACCCGCGAGTTTGAAGCATGAACGCGAGTAAAAACTTCTTCCAGATCCGCGGCGCCGCGCGGCTTCACTGGGCCATCGTGCTGGGAGCCGTTCCCCTTGCCCTCATGCTGGGCGCCTGGGTCCTGCTCACGCTCGGCGCCCCCGAGGAAAGGGTCATCTCCCCCCTGACCCTGCCCAGCCCCCTGGAAGTTCTCGTTGCGTTCCCCAGGCTGCTCACCAAGGGCGGCCTCCTGGCCGGCATCGTGGCGAGCTTCAGGCGCGTTGCCGTGGGCTTTGTCATTGCAGCGGCCGCGGCCCTGCCCCTGGGCATTGCCATGGGAAGCTTCGGAAGGATAAGAGCCATGTTCCAGCCCATCGCCGTGATGGGCGCGTATCTTCCCATAGCCGCTCTCGTTCCCCTCTGCCTCAGCTGGTTCGGCATCGGAGAGCTGCAGAAGTACATGTTCCTGGCCATCGCCTTTTTCGTCTACCTCCTGCCCCTGACCGTGAAGGCCATGGACAGCGTGGACGACGTTTACGTGCAGACGGGCTACACCCTGGGCGCGAGCCGGTGGCAGATCGTCACGCGCGTTCTCGTCCCGGTCGCGCTGTACGATATCTGGCAGGCCATGCGGCTTGCCTTCGGAGTGGGCTGGACCTACATCATACTGGCTGAAATCATTTTTTCCGAGGCCGGCCTCGGGCAGATCATCATCATTGCCCAGCGCCGCGGGCCGCGCGAGTACATGTATCTCGTGATCATCATCATCGCGCTCCTGGCGTACCTGACGGACAAGCTGTGGGGGCTCGCCGGCAGGCTGCTGTTCCCCTACAGAGCGCATGAAGCGAAGTGACCGCATAGATGGCTGAAGAAGACAAAGAAATGACCGCTAAAGACGCCCTGATAGAGTTCAGGGACGTGACCGTGAGGTTCGGCAGCTTCACTGCGGTCAAGAGCATCAACATCAGGATCGAGGACGCGGAGGACAGGGGGGAGTTCATCGCGATCATAGGTCCGTCGGGCTGCGGAAAATCCACGCTCATCAACATGATCGCCGGTTTCCTGAAGCCCACGGAGGGCGAGGTTCTGCTGAGCGGAAAACCCATCGAGAAGCCGGGGGCCGACCGCGGCATGATCTTTCAGAAATACAGCTCCTTCCCGCACCTCACGGTCTTCGACAACGTCATGTTCGGCCTGCGGATCAGCGGCGGGGGCCTGTCGGCAAAAGAGCGCGAGGAGCGCGTCATGACCCTGATCGAGCGCGTGGGCCTCGACGGGCACGAGAAGAAATACCCCCACCAGCTCTCGGGCGGCCAGCAGCAGCGCGTGGCCATCGCCCGCACGCTCGTCCTCAAGCCGCGCATCATCCTCATGGACGAGCCCTTCTCGGCGCTCGACGAGCCGACCCGCATCGAGATGCAGAAGCTCATCGTGGAGCTCTGGCACGAAACCCAGCCGACGGTTTTCACCATCACGCACTCGATCTCCGAGGCCGTGTACCTGGGCGAGCGCGTGTGGATCATGACCCAGTCGCCCGGCCGCATCGCCTACGAGATCACGGACTGCATCCCCCCCAGCACCGGGAAGGACCCGCTCATGGTGCAGGAATCGGCCGACTTCAAGAAGGCCGCGCAGATCGTGAGCGACTGCTTCCAGCGCGTGATCGGGGGTTGACCGGATTCTTTCCCCCGGCTGTCAGCTTTTCAGCCGCGTCAACTACTAAGGGCGCACTCAACAATAGATTCACATTTCTGGACGCCGATCCATCCCGGCTGGCTGCGGTGCTGCACCCCGCGCCTTGCCAGCCGGGCGCCTCGGCGTCCAGAAAATATCATTGCATGTAATGAGAACATTAGCCCACATTCTGTGAATCTATTGTTGAGTGCGCCCTAAAGCGTAGCTTTTGGTTTTTAGTAGAAGGATTATGGAACAGCCCTGATCGCTCGGCTACCAGCCTTCAGCTTTCAGCCATCAGCACTCAGCTTCGAGGAATTGTTCCTCCAAAAGCTGAAAGCTGATCGCTGACCGCTTTTTGGCTGCGGCCGAAGGCCGCGCTGTGATCGTCTAATCCCCGAAACGGAAATGCTTTCTTATGGCTTTCTTCACGTCCCAGGTGCATGACAGATCTTTGGAAAACGTCACGAGGTCCCCGGCCTTGATCTCGGTCTCCCCCTCGTCGGTTTTCACGATGACGCGGCCGTCCAGGATGTAGCATGTTTCGGTATTGTCATAGGTCCAGTCGAAAACCGAGACCTCACAACCCCACGTGCCCCATGATGTCACGTTCATCTTTTCGAGCTCCGCCGAGGTCGGCTTTGTTACCTTTATTTTAGCCATGATGACTTCTCCTCTTTACGCACGAACCAT
Organism: Pseudomonadota bacterium; assembly: GCA_043813155.1. Classification (GTDB taxonomy): domain Bacteria; phylum Myxococcota_A; class Polyangia; order DRWM01; family DRWM01; genus JBDRLK01. The sequence continues at coordinate 2,935 of JBDRLK010000466.1, forward strand.
CGTAGCGGACTATTTTTTTCCATGCAATCCTTTCACTGATTTC
>JBDRLK010000467.1:0-3676 GCA_043813155.1 Pseudomonadota bacterium
GAGGAGCAGGCATCCTCCCAGGGCGACCCAGTGCCGGCTCAGCTGGAATCCCGTGATGCCGATCGTGGCCAGCAGTGAAACAATGACAAGGTGCCGGGCCGCCCTGCCGTGAGCCGCCAGCCAGTCCTCGACGGCCCCGCCGCCGGGGCTCGCCAGCCGGTCAGCATGATCGAGCGTATCGGCGGGCAGAAAGTTCCTGATCAGCATGGCGGTCTGCCACGCGATGAGGCTGGCCGCCATCAGCGGGTCCGTGGCCAGCGGCGGGATGAAAAAACAGATGCTAGCCACGAAAACGAGCCTCGACACCCACGAGGCCCAGGAGGCCCGCGCGAGCAGGCCAGCGCCGGCGGCCGCGGCGGCGACGAAAATCGCGAGCGAGAATACCCACCCTGCCGGGGTCATGGAATCGGACGGGCCGAAATAGCCCCGCGGCATGTCGACGGCGAACTGGGCGATGACTGCGAGGAGGCTGGCGCCGACGATTCTGGCAGCATCGAGACTGGCTTCGGTTTTTTTCAAAGGATTCCCGCTGGAATGATTCCGACCACTATATAACGCAAGGGAAAAAATAATTCAAGGAACAACCGGCGGCGGGCATCTCTCTGCCCCCTTCCGCGCTCCTCTATCAGCCGCGCCGTTGTACCGCTCCGCACGCCGGCCGACTCCCGGCTCTTGTTTCACCCCCTTCACGGCCGCCCGCTCCCCCTCACCCTTGCTCAACCCCCAAAAATCGCCCACTCGCCCCCTCGACCTCGACCGACAGCCCTCGACTGATACCCTCGATCGACGCCTGTTCGAGCCCCCTTGAGATCGTGAGAAGGTCGTTTAGGAGCGGTTTGGGAGGGAAGGAGAAGAGAGCGCACTTTTCTTCTCGGGCGAACCGGAGGCTACAGCCTTTCCACATCAGACGCGGACAGCAGGGGCTTCACCGCCTGCAAACAAGCGATACACGATCACCCCTTCAGGCGCCCGAGTTGCGCGGTTGCTTATTGTGAAGTAGATTTAAGTAAGCGATGAAAATCATAATGGTGGGAATCGTGCTCTTCGGCCTGACTTTATTCGCATTTGCGGCCCGGGCGGTCGAAGACCCGTGTGCCGGCATCACCTGCCCCGGGCAGGTCGAGTGCAGAGTCGTCGAGGGCGTGGCGGTCTGTATTATCCCGCCCGGATTTCCTGCGGCAGGACTCATCGACAAGCCGGACGGCACGGCAAAGGGCAAGAAGAAAAAGCCGAAGTCACCCCAAAAAAAACAATGCAAAAACAGCTCGCAATGTCCGGAAGCGCTCCTGTGCTTCTGCGGTCAGTGCGTGACCCAGGGAAAGCACGATGAACTGGTCGAAGCCAGGGAGTCCTACGTGCATGGATCGGGCCTCATGGCGCTGGGCACAGTGCTCAACGCCCTCGGCTACGGCCTCACGATCGGCGTCACGGCTGCAACGCCTTTCAGCTCTCACATTTACCAGGCATCCGTGTCGTCGATTTACTTCATTCAGGGCGCGCAGGTCCAGGCCCTGAACCAGCTTCGTGACCTGGGCGTGGAGCCGCCGAAAAACCTGCTGAGGCTGCACGGGGCCGGCTGGGTCCTTCTCGGCCTGGCCATGCTTTCGGTCATCGCGCCATACTACATGGCCCAGAGAGCGGAGGAGGGCACGGTCGATGCGCACGACTATTCTCTGGTGCTTTTTCTCGGCGCCCTGCCACTGGGCATGGCCTCCGTGTGGGTCAGCACCGCGGGCTTCAATGAAATCTCGAAAGCCGTGAAGGATGAGCAGGAAATGCGCATATACCGGGAGTGCGAGGGGCCCAGGGTGTCCATCCTGCCTGCCCTGACACCTCTCGAGAACGGGGCGGCTCTTGGCCTGGCCGGGGTGTTCTGAGCTTTTTGCGCACTATTCCAAAAACAGCCTGCAGCAGAACTCCATGCCGTAATACACCAGCGCGCCTTCATCGCCCGTTGTAAGCTGCGAAGTCAGAACAAAGTCGCTTACGCCGTCGGCATTCAAATCCCCGGCCGGCGTGATGTCGTGCCCGAGATCATCCACTGTACCGACTATGCTGCGGCCGGGCCGCCGGACCGAGAATTCCTGCGTTCCTTCGAACATAAAGACTTTTCCGTACACGCCCGGCCGGCCCAGCGCCCCTGCTGCCACGTCATCATAGCCGTCCATGTTGACGTCGCCCACGATCGCCGTGCTCGTTCCCAAGCCCTGTGTCCCGGCCTCGTCCGGGTTATTGACTGCGTCAAAAAGATACACGGAAAAATCAACGTCATTTCCGTAGATGATAAAAAGGCCTCCGCTCTCAAAGGCTTCTTCTCCAACGCCCGGCGAGCCGACCGCAAGATCGTCGTACCCGTCTCCGTTCAGGTCTCCTGACGACGTCACGCTCTGGCCGAAGCGCAGCGCGAAATCATCGGGGCAGTCAATCCCGATCGAGGCCTCTTCGCTCAGACCTTCGCTCGAGCCGAAAAACACAAACACGACGCCCTGGCCCGCGAGAGCTCCGTCGTGCATATAGGCTCCAACCGAAAGATCGTCAAACCCGTCCCTGTTGAGGTCGCCGGCCGAAGCCAGGCTCGCCCCGAAGCGCCCGCCCTCCTGGTGGTAGGGGCTGTGCAGGGTGAGGTCCGCATCCTCGGAAATGCCTTCGAGCGATCCGTAATAAACATACACCGCGCCTTCCTCGCCGGCTTCTATCTCCATCCGTTCCGCGCCCACGGCAACGTCACTGAGCCGGTCTCCGTTGAAATCGCCCGATGACGTGACGCCGGCGCCAAAGCCCGACCACTGCTGATGCTCCGGGCTGCGAAGGATTACCAGGGGCTCGCCGGAGATTCCCGTCTCATAGCCGTAGTACACGAACACCGCTCCCTCCTCGCTCTCGACTCCATCCTGACCCGGCGCTCCGACCACGAGGTCACCGTACCCATCGCCGTTCAAGTCGCCCCTGCCGTCCAGGGAATAGCCGAAAAAAGCGCTTGTATTGGCAAATGGATTGTGTATGACGAGTGAAGGGGGCACATAGTGAACAGGCTCATCCCAGTAGAACACGTGAACCTTGCCTTCGTCAACGGCCGTCCCGTCCGCAAGCTCTATGCCCACGGCAATGTCCGGCACGCCGTCGCCGTCGAGATCCGACTCGGTCCTCCCAATGTCCACATATTTCGGGAGGCTCCATTCCGAGCACACCTCCCCATCGTAGCAGCTTCTCACCCTCCAGAAATACCTGGCAACACGGGGCAGCTCTTCGGGCAGGGCCAAGGCCTCGGCGGGCTGGAAACTCGTTGTCTCAACGTCCTTTTCATCGACGGCAGGGTCCGCGAACTCACACTCGGGCAGATGGGCCACAATGCATACGTCGTCGACCTGCAGGTGATAGCGCGGCGCTCCGCAGCTGCCGCTTGCCCTCAGCCATTGAAACAGGGGAGTGGGCGTCTGCAATTTTTCACCATTGCGGGGAGCTGCGAGAACCGGCGTGAGCGGCGGACGGCAGATGCAGTCATCGCACGTCTCGGAGGTCTCTTCATTGTTGCAGCACCCGTCGCCGCAATAGGGCGTGCCCATCACGTCATCGATGACGTCATTGCAGTCGTCATCCACGCCGTTGCATACTTCTTCGGCGTCGCATTCCCCGGCGATGGCGTCCAGCTCGCTTTCCTCGATCAGGTCGTCCGGGT
>JBDRLK010000468.1:0-5904 GCA_043813155.1 Pseudomonadota bacterium
GGACACGTCCTCTGTCCCATGGTTGTAAATCTCGAGGAACTCCAGGTCGTCGCCCCCCTCCTGGTCATAGTCCACCTCGCTGATAACGAGCGCGGGCAGGGACGGCGCGGCCTCCTCTTCGGCCGGCATGTCCTCGACCGGCGGGTCATCCGCGCCCGTATCCTCGACCGGCGGGTCCCCGGGTCCCGTGTCATCCGCGGGCGGGTCGTCCGGACCGCCGTCGTCCGCGGGCGGGTCGTCCGGGCCGCCGTCGTCGGACGGAGCATCGCCCGCAGGCTCATCGCCCGCCGCGTCCGCTGCGTCCCCTTCATCAGCGTCCCCGTCCGGGCCGTCGATCCCGTCGCCCGCGACCACGTCCTCGTAAGCGTCGGTAGCGGACTGATCGTCCGCCTCGGCGCAGGCCGCCAGAAAGGCAAGCACGACAAATACTGATTTCAACAAACAGCTTCGCATTGCAGCAATGGATATTAAACCACACTCACGCAGGAAATCAAGGCGTTTGTTCCGGGCTGGAACCGGCGGAAAACGCGCCCATGCTTGCCATCCACCTTTGAACGACTATATTTTGTTAAATACTTGATTTTTATGTTTTTTGGTGATTATATTTCGCACTAAGAAAAGTTGTCTGTAACGCCCCCCGATGCGGGGAGGACGTCATGCAAGCGCCGCGGAAAATAATGAAAAAGTACAGGTGCCCGTTCTGCGATAGAACCCACCCCATTTCCATAGCGGAATGCCCGGAAGTCAATGAAAGAGTGCCCGTCAACTACAGGATGGAGGGCAGGGTCCTGGAGGGCAAGTACGAGATCGGCGCGCCCATCGGCGCCGGCGGCATGGGCGTGGTCTACAGGGCCGTGCACAAGAGGCTTGGAAGACAGCTTGCCGTCAAGTTCATTCACGCCCGGTATCTTGCGAAAAATATTCTTCTTTCGCGATTTCAGAACGAGGCCCGGCTCGCCGCCTCCATAGGCCACAAGAACATTGTTGATATTCTCGACCTCGGCAGCACGCATGACGGCATGTTTTACATCGTCATGGAATACCTCAAGGGCAACCCTCTCGGCGAAGTCGTCCACGCGGCAGGCAGGCTGCCCGACAGGATAGCCGTGGGGATCACGATCCAGATTCTCGAGGCCCTGAACGCCGTCCATTCGAAAGGCGTCATTCACAGGGACATCAAGCCGGACAACATCTTCATCGTGGAACAGGCGGGCGGAGGCCAGCTCGTGAAAATCCTGGATTTCGGAATATCGCGCCTCTATCAGCCGGACGAGAAGAAAAAATCCGTTTTCACGACCCAGCCCGGCACTGTCCTGGGAACACCCAATTACATGTCTCCGGAGCAGGCCCTGGGCGGCGCGGAGGTCGACTACAGGTCCGACCTGTACTCGGTGGGCGTCATCCTCTACTACATGGTCACGGGCAGGCTCCCCTACGAGTCCGCCAATATCAACGAGCTGATCGCCGACCTCAGCACAAAGGAGGCCGTGGCACCCAGCGTCCTGGTGCCCGACATGTCCCCTGAACTGGAAAAAGCCATCCTCCGCGCCATTGCCAAGGACCGTGAAAAAAGGTTTGTCAGCGCGGCCGCGTTCGCGGCTCGTCTTCTGCCTCTCAGGGCCGTGGATGACGATGAGGATTCCGTGGTTGTCGAGGCAGTGCCTTCCCACATTTTCTCCGCCATCCGACAGCCCCATAACCTGGTCAGGGTCAAGCCGCCGACCCCGGAAGGACAGACAAGGCCGCCCATGAACAGGGCAGCTCAGGAAAACGCCACCATTTCCTACCCACCGGGCTTTAAGCCGGAAAAGGAGACCGGAAAAAAGTCCTTTGATTCGTCAGGGGCGGGGAATGGCGACACCGACTCAATTGAAACCGGTGTAACCACACAGCCGCAGCGGAAGGCCGAGCATAATAAATTCAAGAAAGCGGCCACGCCTGTAGCCGCGGAGTTCACCGCCGCCAGGCAGGCGAAAAAAGCCGTGGAATGGAAAAGGGTGGCCATGAGCCTGATGGCCGGTATTATCCTGATGATGGGATTTTTCGGTTACTTTGCCTACCGCACGCTCAGGCTCGAGCAAAGCATAAAGAGCCTGGCCGCGTTCCAGGAATACAAGGCAATGCCGCTATCCACGAAAACCGCCGCCGCCGCCGCCTGGCAGGTGATTGTGGACGGAATTCCGGAAAAAGCCGACCTGTACGTGGATGAAGTGCTGCACACGGAGCGGCCCATCACGGTCAAGGACTCCCCTGAACCGAGAAAAATAAAAATTGAAGCCCCGGGCTTCGAGACATGGGAAAAATCCGTGATCATTCGATCGGACACGACCCTGCATATCACCAACCTTAATAAAATGTAGGCCCTCTTTTACGATTCCATCCATTTCAGACAGGCTCTAAATCCCTTCCATGCTTTACTTCGCGGCCTTTCAGGATTAAAAAAAAGAATAATGAGAAATAAAAAATCCATCCCCGCATTATTTGTTTTAACCCGTGGGCTCGCCCTGCTGTGGCTCTTCGCAATGTCCTGCGGAAACGGCGGGGGCGAAAGCGACGCTGACTCCGGTGAAGCAGACGGTGTGGACGAAGGCGAGGCCGGGGAAGACGCGGTCGGGGAACCCGAAGCCGACATGGACGCCATCGATGCAGGGGAGGACGCGGACGAGGACGCGGAGGAAGCCGTCGTGCCGCCCGGCCTGGACAGGGCGCTTCTCATCGACATGGACCTCCTGCACCACGGCGCCTGGATCGACGTGAAGGATGCTCTCGACGGCGCCGGGATCACGCTCGATTACAGGCGGTTTTACCCTCACATCGCCAGGGCCGACATCGAGGGAGAGGGACGCTATCCCCTGATCATAATCGCGGCCGGGCAGGCGCCGGGCTTTGCCGCCTCCCGAATGAGCACGGATGAGATCGATGAAATAGCCGGGTACGTGACAGGCGGAGGCGTTCTCCTGCTCATGCCCCAGCCCACGCGGCTTGACTCGTACTATGGTGAAAACGACTGGTACATTTTCAACCGCGTGCTCGAGGTGGTTGAAAGCTCCATGCGCATCGAGAGGGGCTCGCTTTTGGGCCCGCTTTTCCTCGGCTCACCGGACCCGCCCCACCTCAACAACGACCTGGGCTATGCCACGCTTCTCGAATTCGACATCGGCTACGCCTGGGCCTACCCGAACGCCGACTCGGACCTGGCCTCGGTGCTCGAGGACCCCATCCCGGCCGGCAGGGCAACGGTCCTTCGCACGAGCGGAAGCGAGGCGGCCGTCATGCTCACGGCGCACAGGGGCTCGAACCTTTGGATCCGCACGTCCGGGGAAACCATCAGCGACCAGATCCGATCGATCATCGACCGCCGGCCCATTGCCGCGGTCGAGAAAATCGGGGACGGCCTGCTGGCCGTGGTCCCGCGCTTTTTGATTACCCTGGGCGGCGCCGGAGGCCAGGTGAGCGAGCACCCGGCCATTGACACGGAAACGATCGGGAAAAACGCCCTGTTCGTAAACTGGCTGTTCGATTACCTGGGCCGCCTCCACAGCGGTGAGACCGAGCTCGTTCCCACCGATCCCTCGGGCGGGTACGACGATCTGTTCTGGGTCAAGACGCCCTCACGCCCGCCGGCAGGCGAAGGCGAAGTCATCTCCGTTGCCTACGAGCCAAGCGCGAGGACCGTGGCCCCCGACCTGCCCGAAGGGGAGCTCCTGGAGGAGTTCACGGCCTTCGACCCGGACGAGGACCTTCCCGCGGTCCCGATTTTCGCCGGTGACAGGGGAAAAATCGGCTACGGTGGAATGCCGTGGAACGGCGACGAAGCGCGGGCGATCCTTGCCGAGACCGCAGCCATGAACATCGACGCGTACGTCGGGGGCTTCACGCCCGAGCGCCTGGTCACCGGTGAAATGTCGCCGGAGGACGCCGAGGCCATGCGCGCCAAGATGGGCGAGCTCGGCGACATTGCGCAGGAAGAGGGCGCGCAGTGGCTCGTGGGGGGCTACTATATCCACCCCTACGCCGCGGAGCCCTCGGAGTTCCCGAAATCCGTGGGAGCCCAGCGGCAGCAGTTCGACGCCCCGCCGCTTCTTTTCGAAGCCATGTGGGACGACACTTTCATCCCGGCGGCCGTTGAAGTCGCGCAGGCTGCCGCCGATCACCCCGGCATCATCGGCTACCACATCGACATGGAAATGTACGGCACCGTGCTGACCTTCACGGACGCCCAGGCGTTCGACGACACGACCTTCGACATTTACCTGGAAACGATCACCGATTCAGAGCTCAAAAGCCTGCTCGAGACCCAGCCGCTTGATTCAAGGCTCGATGCGCTGATCGAAAACGGCGTCCTGGCCGACTTTTTCGGCGTCCTCTACGACAAGGCCGTGGAAATAGGCGCAAGAATGCGCGAAGCCGCGCACGCGGTCGATCCTGACCTCATCTTCACGTTCTATTTCCCGAATTTCCCAGTGTGCTGGCAGTACAGGGGGCTCATCGAAGGGCTGGGCGACGCGCTCCACCCCGTCATCATACTTACCTACGATCCCTATTCCCGCCCTTCCAGGGGCAACATGGTTGCCTGCGGGTCGTCCGCCGTTCATGTCGGGGGCGCCATCATGAGCCACTTCCCCCCGGAGAACCTGACCGATGTTCTGAACAACTGCACGCAGTTCACGGACGGTTTCTGGTACTTCTCGCACAACGAGATCAGCGCAACGGGAGAGGGCGACCTGCCCTTCGGAACGCGAGAGGAATACCGGACGGCCATCACGAACGCCGATTAGAAACCTGTTGCATTTCGCCGGCCCCGTCATTATAGTAATGGGATCATCATGAATGGGGAAGCAGCAGCAAAGGCCGAGCCTTGACCATGACGGAAGAAGAAAAGACCGAAGCCTGCTTCGCCTGCGTTTTCTGCAGGCAGCTGCATGAGCAGACAGCGGAAAAATGCCCGGAAACAGGCAGGGAGCTGACCAAGGTCCACAGGCTGGCCAACACGCGGCTCGACGACAAGTACAGGGTCCTCGATTTCATCGGCCAGGGCGGAATGGGCGTCGTGTACGAGGGCGAAAACATCGAGCTGGGCAAGAAGTGCGCCGTCAAATTCCTCAATTACGATCTTCGCAAATCCAGGGAAATGTACGAGCGGTTCAAGAGGGAGGCGGAGGCTGCCGGCCAGATCGAGCACAAGTGCATCGTGGATGTCGTCGACGTTGGAACAACGGGCGACGATCTGCCCTATATCGTAATGGAGCTCCTGACCGGAGAGAGCCTGAGGCAGAGAATAACGAGGCTTGGCAAGATTCACGTCAAGGAATCCATCAGCATCCTGGCCCAGCTGCTCGATGCTCTTTCCGCGGTTCATTCCCACGGGATCGTCCACAGGGACCTGAAGCCCGAGAATATCTTTGTTGCCAGCCAGTCCGACGGGACCGAGATAGTGAAAATCCTCGACTTCGGGCTTTCGCGGCTGTCCAAGAAGGAGCGCTTCTCTCCCAGGATGACCCAGCCCGGGTTCGTCTACGGGTCTCCAAGCTATATTTCACCGGAACAGGCCGAAGCGAGCCTGAACATCGACCACCGCTCGGACCTTTACTCCGCCGGGGTCATTTTTTACGAGATGATCACGGGCTGCCTCCCCTTTACGGGCGACAACTACGCCAGGCTTATCGTCGAGGTGCTCACGAAAAGCCCCAAGGACCCCAGGACGTACGTGTTCGACCCGTTCAACGCCGTGGTGAACTTTATCAACGCGAGCCTCGCCAAGGACAGGAACGACAGGTTTCAATCCGCCCGGGAAATGCTCAAGGAGCTGGAATCCCTCAATCCCGAGCTGATCATCCAGCCTTCCACGCCTTCCGCGCGCATAAGGGTGGCGCCCACGGAAGAACTGGGCGCGCAGCTGGCCGA
>JBDRLK010000469.1:0-14031 GCA_043813155.1 Pseudomonadota bacterium
GGAAATCCGACTGTCCGGGATGAGAGGGGGGCTTGCGGAAACGTGAGCTATGGTGGAATTAGGAACCCGCGGCGCAATCGAAAGAGCGCCTGTCGGAAACTCTCCGCCTAAAGGCTGCGCGCACCGCATTTCTACCCGACTATGTCCGGGGCTGATGATGACCCTGGACGTGAGCTGTCCCTGCGGGGGAAACACGGCCAGAAAGTCCAGGACGAACTCTTCCTTCGTGTGGGCCACGATCATTGTATTGGCGTACGCGCCGCCAAGGACTTCGTCCTTTGCCTTGATCCTGATCTGCCTGCCCTTGTTCTTGTCATCTTTTTTATCCTGCATGCTGTCTCCTTCAGGCGCCCGGGGCGCTCCTTTGTTTCATCTTACGATACCGCAGCCGCATCCCGTGTCGTTTTCCGTCCGCCAGGTCCCGTCCGTGCCCGCGTCCGCGATGGGCTCCCACGCCCCGGTGTCGGGGTCCACGTTGCCCCCGCACTCAGGCCCGGGCCCGTCCGCCGTGTAGCCGCCGATAAACTCGTAGCTTCCCGCTATCCAGCCGGCCTCGCGCCCGGCGAAATCCATGGCATAGAGGTTGGAGTACACGGGAAACGGAAAGGGGAACTCGGGCGGATACTCGACCTTGGCCCATGATGTATCCTGCTGGGTCCAGGTCAGGCCCCCGTCCGTTGTGTAGAACAGGGCTGTTTTCCTGCTGGAGCTGTCCGACCCGAGAAGGAACCCCTCGCACCGGTCGAAAAAGAAGACCTGTGAGAGCGTATCGAGGGTTCCCTCCGTGAATACGGGAAGAGGCATGACGTCCCATGTCACACCGCCGTCCGTCGTTCTTTCCAGCTGCGGGCTGCGCATGTTGTTTGACGTGATCCATCCCTCCAGGGGATTGATGAAGCTCGGCTTTCCGTAGGCTTTAGCTTCCGCGGCCTTCAGGGTGTTCCACGTCACGGCGCCGTCCGTGGTGCCGATGAGCCCTCCTCCCTCGTAGCCCGTGAGCTCTCCGGTATCTTCATTGTATTGAGCTATGCCGCTGCCGACCCAACCGTGTGTCGCGTTGACGAAAAACACGCTTGAAAGCGAGACGTCGCCCAGCGGCGTGGCCATGGGCGTCCACGACGCGGCGCCGTCATGCGAAATGAAAACCTCGCTGCCCGCAACCGCCACCACGAAATTTTCGCCGAAACCGCCCAGCCCCGAGACCGGCTTGAGAGGGATGAAATTCGGATGCTGCGACTCCGTCCAGCTCAGGCCGCCGTCGGCCGTGACAAAGACCCTGGCCAGGCTGCCGATATAACACCTGGAAGGGGAGGGCGCGAAGGCTGACAGGAACATGGCCAGCTGCCTCGAGTCCGGGGTTGCCATGGCCCAGCTGCCGCCGCCGTCGGAGGTCCAGTAAACCACGGCCTTGTCCTGGCCCATCATGTCGATGATCCCGGCAACGAAGGCATGAGCCGCGTCGCCGGCGGCAACGCCCGGGAAGCCCCTCTCTTCATTGGTCCCGTTCTGGTGGCGGGACCAGCCCCCGTGCGCACGCGGCGAGGCCAGCAGGGACGCCAGGCACAGCAGGATCGCCGGAAGGCGGGCCATCATCGATCTTGCCCCGCTCATTTCTTCTTTTTCCTGTACACGTCACTGTCCCGGTCCACAAGGGCCCCGGCCGACGCTTTCTGCGCCTCGATGTTGTACTTCCTGATCATGTCCTGAACCACGCCGGCAAGGAGCCATATTGAGACCAGGTTGGGTATGATCATGAGGGCGTTGCAGATGTCCGCCAGCGTCCAGACGATGTTCAACGTGATCAGAGCCCCGCAAAAGTTAAGGATCACGAAGAGGATCCTGTAGGGAAAGACGGCCCTGCGGCCCAGCAGGAACTCTATGGCACGGTCGCCGTAGTAGGACCAGGAGATCGAGGTCGAGTATCCGAATAGAAGCACGGCGAGCGTGACGAGAATCTTCCCGAGCAAGCCGAGCTTCGACGAGAAGGCCAGACCCGACAGCACGGCGCCGGTCTGGCAGAAGTAGCCGGTCATCTTCAGCCTTCCGATCTGCTCCTTCGTTGCGGTCACGTGCCGCGGCATGTCCCTTCCCCCGACCCCCTCGCCCTTTCCCAGGACATAGATCGTGCCGGCCACGGCCTTTCCTTCTTTTACCTGGAGCGACCCGCTGAACGGCTTGTCGTCGAGGTAGAACTTGGATGATTCTATGATGCTTCGTTCATGGAAGAAGATGACGCCGCCCTCCAGCAGGCCGTCCTTGACATTGATGAGGCTCGTGAGCAGCCTGCTCCCGTCTTCCACGTCGGCCGGGGTTTGCGGGGTTTGGGCGAATATCTTCACGGCCACGAGGTCTATCTCGCCCTTTGTTTTTTCCTTCCACACGCCGGACGTGATGATGACGAGCGCCGTCATGGTGCAGACGACGAGCGTGTCGATAAACGGCTCCAGGAGCGCCACGAAACCCTCCCGGATGGGAGGATCGCTCCTTGCCGCGGAATGGGCAATGGCCGCCGAGCCCTGGCCCGCCTCGTTTGAAAAGGTTCCGCGCGCGATGCCGAAGCGGATGACTTCCTTGACGCCCACGCCGATGAAGCCTCCCACGGCGGCGGATCCCGAGAATGCGCTGTCAAAGATGAGACTGAACGCCGCCGGGATGTCCTTGACGTTGTACCCCAGGACGATGAGCGCGGCCGTGCAGTACATCAGCGCCATGAAGGGGACGAGTATGCTTGCGACCTTCGCGATTCTCTTGATGCCGCCCAGGATTACGAACGCCACGAGCACGGAGACCACGATTCCGACGAGCCACCGCGGGATGCCGAACATGTCGTTGATCTGGACGGCAATGGTGTTGGACTGCACCATGTTGCCGGCCCCGAATGCAGCGCTGATGGCGCAGAAGGACGCGAACAGGTAGGCCAGCGGCTTCCACCGCTTCTTCAAGCCGTTCTTGATCGTGTACATGGGACCGCCCGAGACAGTGCCGTCCGGGTCGATCTTACGGTATTTCACCGCGAGGGAGCACTCCGCCATTTTCGTGGCCATGCCCAGGAACCCGCTGACCCAGAGCCAGAACGTCGCCCCGGGGCCGCCCAGGTGGATGGCCGTGGCAACGCCTGCTATGTTTCCAATCCCGACCGTGGCCGAGAGCGCGGCCGAGAGCGCCTGGAAATGCGACACTTCTCCCTTGTCACCCGGGCTGTCGTACTTGCCGGCGACCAGGCCCAGGGCATGGCCGAAAAAGCGCAGCTGGGGCAAAAGAAATCGGACCGTGAGATAGAGGCCGGTGAGAACGAGTATGGACACCATGAAAAAGGGGTGCCAGATATAAGAATCGACAAGCTCCAGACCGGTTCGGATTTTTTCGTATGCTGTTTCCATGATTTAAAATTGATTTTTCACGTAAACAACATAAAAAAGCAAGAACTTCAAGGTAAAAGTTCAAGTGTTGAGAATCTTGATATTTGCACTTTACTTTTGACAGCCGTTTTTATAGTAATTAGGTTGGAATCGAAAATCCAACCTTCCCGGGAGGTTGGATTACGGGCGATTAACTCAGCGGGAGAGTGCCACCTTCACACGGTGGAAGTCGCAGGTTCAAATCCTGTATCGCCCACCGCAACAAAGGGGGTTGACGACCCCCCCCCCTGTCGCTCCAGCTAAAATAATTCAGATACGATTTCGCAGACCTGCTCGAGGACTTTTCTTTCCTCATCGGAAAAAGGGCGGAGCGTGTGGGAATCTATGTCCAGCTCCGCCACGAACCTGCCCTGTTTCATGACCGGCACGACGATCTCGGCTTTGACCGAGGGGCTGCATGAGAGGTAATTGGCCTCCCTTGTCACATCCTGCACCACGAAGGTCTTCTTCGTGTCCGCGGCCCGGCCGCAGATGCCGCTGCCGTAGCCTATCCTGAGGTGGTCCGTGGGCTCGCCCGCGTAGGGCCCCAGAACGAGCTGCCTTTTCGTTTCGTCGGCTATGTAAAAGCCGACCCAGTCGTAATGCCGGGCAGAGTCCCGAAGAAGCCCGCACAGGGCTTCGAGCTTTTCCTCGCGCCCGGCCCCGGCGCGGCGGACGGCTCGCCTGACCCGGTCGAGAAGATCACGGGGCTCGATCATGCCTTCACCTTTTCTCTTGCGATCCCGGCTACGTCCTCGATGACTTTCCTGACGGGCATTGCGTGACGGTCGGCAATGGCCAGGCATGCCTCGTACTCGGGAGAGATGTTGAGTGTCTCGTTCCCGAACGATGATACCTTCACCGCCACGTTCCCCCACGGTGTTTCCACTTCCACGTTGCGGCGGGGGATTGTCCTCTTGGTGACCTCGTAGAACCTCACGCCCGTGCTCGTGGTCTCGGTGAAAACAACGGCGAGCATGGCCTCGATCTTGTTCCCCTCGCAGAGAATGGACAGCTTCTGGGCGGGCCTGCCCTTTTTCATCAGTATGGAGGTGGCGAACACGTCGAGCGCCCCGGCCTCGAAGAGCCTGTGGAAAACCTGCTCGAAGATCACGGGCGCCATGTCGTCGATGTTTGTCTCGATGAGAAGGTTCTTTTCCGCCGCGTCCCTGTCTATTTCCTCTTCCAGCGCCGTTCCGGTAAACACCCTGACGATGTTCGGAATCTTCCCGCTTTCCCTGAAACCGGCCCCCGATCCCGCGGCTTCGATTTTCATCTGCGGCATGATGCCGAAGTCGCTGACGATTTCCCTGATCAGCGCCATGCCCGTGGGCGTCACTGTTTCACCCTCGATATCCACGCCCCGGACCGGGATTCCCTCGAGCATTTCGGCTACCGCCGGCGCGGGAAGGGGAATCAGGCCGTGCCGGCACTGGATCGTTCCCCTGCCCATGGGCAGGGGTGAGCACAGGATTTTTTCGATACCGAGCTCCCTTATGGCCGCCAGCGTTCCCGCGATCTCGATGATGGCGTCGGCCTGGCCGGTTTCGTGCAGATGCAGATCGGTGAGCGGTTTCCCGTGGGCGCGGGCCTCGGCCTCGGCCAGGCGCTTGAACGTTGCTATGGACTTTTCCCTGATGTCATGATGCAGCGATGATTTTTCGATGAGCCCGGCGATCTGGTCAAAGGAATGCCAGTCCACCTTGGCACAGGCGGTTTCCTCGACGTGGGAATGCCAGCTCTTCAGGCCGCCTCTTCTTACCTCCTTCCTGCTGAACGTGATAGTGTCCAGGCCGAGCTCGCCGATCAGCCCGGCGATGAGCCGCTCCGGCTGCTCGATGCCCGCGGCGAGAAACCCTGACAGGAGCATGTCTCCCGCGATGCCGCCCACTGCGTCGATGTAAGCAATTTTCATTGTTTCATCCCTTGAATCGGGCGCGCCGAGGGCGCGCAGCTAATTGGTCATGCAGAACCTGTGCGCCACGCAGGCCGCCTTGAACCCGCTGTCAATGTTGACCACGGCGACCCCGCCGGCGCAGGAATTGAGCATGGTCAGCAGGGGTGCAATGCCGTTGAAGCTGGCGCCGTAACCCGCGCTCGTGGGGACCGCGACAACGGGCTTCGAGGTGAGCCCGGCAACGACAGAGGCCAGGGCGCCCTCCATGCCGGCCACGACGATGATGGCGCTCATTTTCTCGAGCCGGCCCGCATGCTCCAGCACCCGGTGAATACCGGCGACCCCCACGTCGTAAATCCTTTCGACCGCCCATCCGGTGTGCTCGAGGACCAGCGCCGCTTCCTCGGCCACGTTCTCGTCCGCGGCTCCGGCGGTCACCACGGCAATGGTCTTGCCGCGCTTCCCGGCCGACGCCTTTTTTGTGTGCGAGAATATGCGGCCCCGCTCGTGATACATGCCGCCCGGGAATTTGCGCTTCAGCGCGGCGGCGGCCTTTTTGTCGATTCTCGTTACAAGGGCGCTTTCGTGATTGCGGATCGAGCGGCGCACGAGCTGCTCCAGCTGGCTGCCCGTTTTCCCGGGCGCGTAGATGATCTCTTTCATTCCGGTCCTGACCTCGCGGTGGGAGTCAAACGTGGCGGTGCCGATTTTCTCGTAATGAAGCTGCTTGATGAAATCAACCACGTCGCCGCGAGGGACTTTCCCTTTCCTGTATCTATCCAGCAGGGTAAACAGCTTTTCCATCCTCATTGCCTTTCTGCCGCGACAGTCCGCTGCCTGGCGGCTTCGGCAAGGACGACGGCGGCCGCCGTGGAAACGTTCAGGGATTCACATTTCGAGGAAACAGGGATGGAAACAAGGCCGTCGCACAGCGACGCCGTCAGCTTTCTCAGCCCCTTTCCCTCGCTTCCCAGCACGAACATGACGTCCGCCGTCAGGTCTTCGTTATATACGTTGTCTGGAGAACCGGCGTCAAGCCCGAGCACCCATATCCCCTCGTCCCTGGCGCGACGGATGGCCGCAGCAAGATTGACGACCCTGGCGATGCTGACCCGCTCCGTCATGCCGGCCGATGCTTTCACCGTGACCGGCGTCACCCCGGCGCATCGATCGGCGTGGATAATGACGCCGTCCGCGCCAAAAGCCGCCGCGCTCCGAACAATGGCCCCCAGATTGCGCGTGTCCTGGATTTCGTCGAGCGCGGCCAGAAGGCATGGCCGCCGCCTTTCGCTCAAGACGTCTTCGAGGCTGCTGTAGGCAAAAGGGGAGGTTTCGGCGGCAACGCCCTGATCCTGCCTTTCCGGAAATCGCAGGCTCATCTCGCGTCCGTCGGTCATGCGAACCTCGATGCCCCGTTTCCTTGCCAGGTCGACGATCCCGTCGATTCTCCTGTTTCCCCGGTTTTTTACGACGAGAAGGCGGTGGATTTTCCTTTTGCCGGATTCGAGCGCTTCGAGAACAGGGTTGATGCCGTAGATCGTGTTGTCGGAGGACTTTTTTTCGCGCCGCTTCATGTTCGCCTTTTTCTGACCTGCGGTCCGGCCCGCCCCCGATAGGCAGAGCGGAATCGCAGCTTTATATCACAAAAGACTTGAAAAAATAATAAATTACTTTAAATATGGTCTGTTCAATGTATAAACCGGAGGCCGAGTAATGGCAAATACGAAAAAGCTCACGAGGGAACAGAGGAAAGCGACGAAGCGCAAGGCCAGAAGGGCTTTGAAGAGCACGTTCGGCTCGCTTTCCTACAAAGACAGGAAGGCGTTCCACAAGGCGAAAAAGTCGGACAAGAAGACCTTCACCGGCTGGCTCAGGGAGAAGGAGGAGGCGGCAAAGGAAGCCGCAAAGGCCGAAACCAAGCCTGAGGCCGGTGAAAAGAAGGAATAATCAGGACTCCAAGGACCGCTCCCTCGTCCCCATCCAAACCCACGCCTGCCGCCGGTTGATTTTATGCCCGAGGCCAACTATAATTTTAATATCAATGACCCGATTATTTTGTTCAGCGCTGCTGTGCCTGCTTTCTGCCGCGTGCTTTGATTTCTCCTCGACACCCCTGCCGTCGCCTGACTCGGACGTGGACGGGATTGACGGCGATCCGGCCATGGACGACTGGTTTGCAGGTGACGACGGCCCGGCAGCCGATGGGGACGATATTTCCGGGGACCTGCCCGCTGACGGAGCGGATGAAGGGGAGGGCGAGTGTATCCGCCGGTGCGAGGGCAGAGAGTGCGGGGATGACGGCTGCGGCGGAAGCTGCGGCCCGGCCTGCGACGAGCCCTTCTACTGCAGCGGCGACGGCCTTTGCGTGTGCGTGCCGCGCTGCGACGATGCAGAGTGCGGGAGCCCGGAGGGCGACGGATGCGGAGGGACCTGCTCCTGCCTGCTCGACGGCTCATTCGTCGAGCCTTCCTACTGGTACCCGGACAGGGGTTCTTTCAGGGCCATGCTTCGCTCGATGCGCGCGTTCGGCATGTCCACGGTCGTGGTTCGCGCGGTGAGGGCGATCAGCTGCGCAGGGGCCGATTGCGAAACATCCCAGATCCTGTCCATGGACGAAGTGGGGCTCGTGCTGGACGATATCGCCGATGCGGGCATGGAAGCGTTTCTGGGCCTCGTGGAATGCAGGCCCCACGTGACGGGGGCGCGCTGGTGGGAAAACGGCACGCTGCCCGGCGTGTGCGCGGAGGCCACGGACACGCTCGTGGAGGACTTCGTGGAACGGTACGGGACGCACGGGGCGCTGGCCGGCTTTTTCCTGCCGTCCCCGATCCCGGCGGGCATTGCCCTCGAGGAGCTGCAGGTTGTGAACGAGTCTTTCTACCGGCCGGCCGTGAGGGAGGTTCATGACTCCTTTGCCGGCTGCCCCGTGGCGGCCGCCGTGTATTACGTCGCCGAGAACAATGAATCAGCGGACGCTGTATCGGTCTCGCAGCTGGCGAACTGGGTGGGAGAGTT
The DNA here is from genome assembly GCA_043813155.1 of Pseudomonadota bacterium. Lineage (GTDB taxonomy): Bacteria > Myxococcota_A > Polyangia > DRWM01 > DRWM01 > JBDRLK01. The sequence continues at coordinate 8,311 of JBDRLK010000469.1, forward strand.
CATGTCCGGCGGGAGCATTCCTTCGAGCAGCCTGGACATCATGATCCTCGAGGACGGCGCAGGTGAATACAAAAACTCCCAGTGGTCGGCGCCGGACCCGGCGGACTACCTGGGCGCGGCCTTGAGCGCGGCAAGCCCGAGGATCGTGTGGTCGGGCCTGGAGCTGTACCAGTGGTCATCGAGCAAAACAGCCGGCAGCGGCGACAATTATTTCCACCCGGCATGCATGACGAGGGTCAGGCGCCAGATCGACCGGTCCCGGGACGCCGTGAGGCGCATCGCGGCCCATTACCCGTTTCACATGGCCGGCAACATTGATTTTCTCACATACGGCGATGAATCCGCGGGCCTCAACAGGGCGTACGACGCCCTGTATTTCAAGCATGCCTGGCTCGAGGATCCCGAGTATTCCTTCGACAGGGAGCCCAACCCGTCTTACGAGGATAACGGCGGCATGCTCTTCAACGACCGGCTCGGTGAAGAGTCCCGGGAGGACGAGTGGGTCGGCTGGCTGGAGTCTCCCGGCACGCTGACGAAGATTTTCGTCGAGCTCGGGGAGGATCCCGTCGGCATAACGGACGTGGCCGTTGTCCTGAGGAGCGAGACCGACGGCAGCATTCATTACCCGCTCTCGATGAACGTTTATGTCTCGCCCGACGGCTCGAGCTTCGACCCCGACCCCATGGGCACGCTGGACATCGACTGCGAGTCCGACCCCGATTACGGGCGGATCGTGGCCAGGGTTTTCGACCCCGACGGCGTCGATGCGATCAGGCTGCTGATCGAGCTGGAGCACGCGTCCGGGTGGCTCATGGTCTCCGAAATCGAGGTCTACTGAAAGCTGTCGCATTGACACGGCGTGGTGCTGCCGGCCCTCGGCCAGCCTGAGATCGATTTCATGGCACGCCGAGGGCGTGCAGCTGCTGGGCACGCCGAGGGCGTGCAGCTGCTGGGCACGCCGAGGGCGTGCAGCTGCAATTATTAGTAGTCTACCTGTTCGTGGCGGTGGGGTAGAAGATCTGGACGTTCTTGTAGCCGATGTCGCTCAGCTGCGCGGACAGGTGGATTCCCTGGGTAATACCCGAGTCCACGAAGAGTATGGCCGTTACGCCGGGCAGCTCCTGGCGCGCCTGTTTGGCGGCCTTGAGGAATTCCGGCTCCGTGACCGCCCTGTCGCCAAGATGGATCACACCCTCCTTGTCCACGTGAACAATGAAGTAGTTCTTGTTCTGCGCCTTATTGGCATCGGCGGCGCTGGGGGGCGGCGTGCTGGTGACCCAGGGCGAGGAGGACAGGTCTTTCGCGACCTTTTTCCCCGTCCCTTTCTCCTGCATTACAGGGTAGATGGTGTGCCGGTCGGACCCCTGGATAGTTGCCCCGGGTCCGCAGGAGAGCACGAGCAGCATGGGGAGCAGGAGGACTATGTTACCGTCTGGCAGCCGCATCCCTCACCGCTCGAATCATCATCCGGTTCTTCATCTTCCCCGTCCGCGTCCGAGGCGTCCGACCCTTCCACTTCGGCCGCGGGCTCCTGCTCTTCCGCTGTTTCGTCCGGAACGTCCTCCTCGATATCGTCCTCCACCGCTTCGGGCACCGGGTCGGGCAGCGGGTCGTTGCTCGTTTCGGCCGAGATGGTGTAGGTGGCCATGGGGCAGGACAGGTAGGTGATGGCAATGTAATAGGGCTCGCCCGGCTGCAGGGGCGGGTCCGAGTTGAGATCGATTTCAATACCGAGAGTGTTCTCAACGGAATGGTCCGCGGCATTGACTCTGAGGGGCAGGTAGAACCCGCCGAAAAGCTCGATCAGCTCGAACTCCACGTAGGTCCCTCCCCTGACGTGCAGCGCGTGGCTCTCCTCGCCGGGAGTGAGCGTTTCAACGCGCAGGTCCACGGAAAGGGACGTTGCGTCCTCGGGCACGTCGATGGACCACTGGAAGGCCGACGGGAAGCTGTAACCGGCCAGCTCTGCCAGGCCGAGATAATCACAGGCGTTCAGGTAAATCAGGCCGAAAAGATAGGTGGAGTACTCGATCCCGCCGTCCAGGGCAATGACGCGCTCGCAAATGTCCATTCCCGTTTCAGCGAAAATACCTTCAATCGTCGTCCTGTCGCCTTCCGTGAGCAGGTCTTCACCGATCAAGTCGTCCACCGCGCCCATCGCGGCCGCGGCGTACTGCGCCAGCGAGGCGTTCGGGGTCAGGGCGTGCAGTGCGCGGTAAACAATGTCGTCGGTGATCTCCCGGCCGAACTCCTCCCTGATCTCCCAGAACGTCCTGCCCACCACGAGCCCGTCGAAATGCCCTTCGCCCATCATGTCATCGGGGCACTTGTTCGCGTTGACCAGGTTCCTGTGGATGTTGATGTACTCGGACATGTCCGGGTCGTCCGTCAGCGTGGCCGCCCAGTAGTCGGCCGTGCCCTCGTGAATGGCGCCCGGCAGCAGGATCAGGCCGTACTTGTCCGCGGCCATGAAGTTGAGGTGCGCGATGGAATCCACGATCGAGTGGCCGTACTCGTGGTAGAGAATCGCCGCGTCGTAGCTGTAATCCTTTGTCGGGCCCTGGCCCATCTCGATGGTCCATCCCTCACCGTCGAACTGGGCATTGTCATAGGGCTCCGGGTTGCCCTCGCCGTCCACGGACTGGTAATAGTTGACATACAGGTCGATGGGCCCCCTCGTCATCGGGTAATCAAAGGTCTCCACCATGAAATCGACCTGCTTGTCGATGTGATAATAAGAGTGCACCTCGGCAAAAGGGTCCTCGAAGTCGGGCTGCTCTTCCGACGGGTCGTAGAGGAAATTCCCCTCTCCGTCGGGCGTGGCCGAGTGGACAGCGTCATCGGTCGTGCCCATGTAGCGCCAGGTGTTGACGTAAGGGCCTTCCAGCACGTCCTGGTCGCCTTCAAGTCTCTGGATCTCGATTTCAATAGCGTCGCCGTGCTCGGGATTGTTTTCATAGGCCTTGCCGGTTGCCGTGTAGAGACGGTTGATCCTTCCCCTGACTTCGCCGGTTGCCGCGTCGACGAGAACGACCCAGGAGCCGGCCGGGGCGAGCGTGCCCACGGACACGGCCCACACGAGCGCTGCCTCGCCGGGGTTGATCAGCACCTGGAGGGATGCGGCGGGCGCGCGCTTCAGGCCGCCCTCCACCGATGCAGCGGCAATGTCCATGGCCTCGGCCTCGCCACGCTGCGGCTGGAGCTCGATGTCCGATTCAGCGGGCATGGCGTTGCCGGCCATGGTGATGACCGAGCCCGAGGCATCGGTCTTGATGATGACGGCGCGGCCGGTCACGGGAAGGCCTCCGTAAACCTGCTCGAACCTGACAAAGGTACTTTCGCCCACCCGGACCGTTGATTCATGCACAAGGTCTTCGCAGGGATCGCCGATGCCGGCCAGATCTGGGAAGGCGGCAAGGAAGTCCAGCGCGTTGAGCTCCGGGTCGCTGCTGCAGGACCTCCACGAAAATCCGCTGATGACCTGTGGGATTTCCTGGAACGGCCGGGCCACCCAGGAAATCGCGGTCGAGCCCGTCTCATGGGCCAGCCTGTCTATGTCCGGGTGCGCGGCTTCGAGGTAGGTGCTGAAAAGAAGCGTTGCGGCGAGTATGGAAAGGGCCGCCGGGGCTACACGGGCATTCAATCCGGTCATGATAATCTCCTATAATCCTTTAAACGGGTTTGCAGGGCTGGAGCAGAGTATTACATAAGTGTAATGCATAGCGCAATATTTTCAAAATTCAAATATTGAAACAAAAATTTACTTCTGCTAAAATATGTATAACCAACGGAAATTATTAAAAAAATCTAATAACCCGTTGTAAGTTGTATCAAATATGCTAGGGTATTGTCTGCGCCGGCAACAGGGTGTTGGGCCGGACCTTGAATATTGACAAATATATCGAAATTCATCATTATAGGGAAATCATAGTCTTACGGAGGTAAACAGCCATGCGCCATCCACCCAAGCTCGACGGGGTAAAGTCTGCGCTCCAGGATCTGCTGGACCTGGAAAAGGAGCGTCTCAGCAAGGAAGAGCGTGAGCAGAGAGAAAAAGATGAGGCGGAGAGGAAGGCGAGGGAAGAAGAGGAGAGAAGGAGGATCGAAGAGGAGGAGAGACGCAGAAGGGAGCAGGAGGAAGCCCGGCTTGCACAGGAAAGGGCCGAGCAGGATGCGATCGAGAGGAAGCAGAGGGACAAGGAGCTGGAGGAGATGAGGCTCAAGAAGGACCTTGAGATGAAGCAGCGCCTCGAGGAAGAGAAGCTGCGCATGAAGCACGAGGAGCAGCTGAAAGTCATCGAGACGCGGGAAAAGAAGGGCTTCCCAAAGTGGATTCTCGGCGCCATCGGGGGTGTTTTTGCGGTTGTCGCAATAGTCGTGGGTATCGTTGGGTGGAGCATGCATGCGAAAGCCAAGGATGATGAGAAGGCCAGGCTGGAAGCCGAGATGAAGGCCGTGGAAAAGGACAAGGAGAGGGAATCGCAGATCTCGAAGCTCCAGCAGCTCCTCGCGGGCATGCAGGAGGACAAGGAAAGCATGTCCAAGGAGCAGCTGGCTGCGCAAAAGGAAATGCAGGATCAGCTGGCCAAGCTCCAGGAGGAGCAGGATGAATCGACAACGGTCAAGAAGAAGAAAAAGAAGAAAAAAGGCGGCAAGGGAGGCTCGTCCGGCGGAACCGGCCTCGATCTGGATGACCCGCTTTCCGGCCTCGATTGATCCTTTTTTTTACATTTCCCGCTTTCCCACTCGATTAAAGGTAGAAACAGTCATGAAAACTATTCCATGGATTTCCGCCGGGGGCAAAGTGACCGTTGTGGGCGGCTCGACGACGAACCTGAGGGGTAAGCGGGGCACGGACGCCTCCTTCGTGCCCTCTGACGCGGGACCGTATCCGGACGTGAAGGTCAAGGTGGACGGGCAGGAGAAGACCCTGAAGTGCTGGCAGGTTGTCGACGAAGGCTTCAGGACGTCCCACAGGGCGGAAGAGCTCGCCCCGGACCTCCTGTTTTTCGAATGGCAGGGATACGAGAACAACGGCAACACCGTGGTCATGGGCGACAAGACAAAGGTCATCATCGATTCGGGGCATTTGGGCCTGCTTGGCTCGCTTCTTGTCGCCCTCGACGAAAAGGGTCTCGGGCTCGATTCCTTCGAGGCCCTTCTCTTCACGCACTGCCACCCGGATCATTTCGATTCAGCAGGGCTTCTTCAGCAGGCCGGGCTGGACGTGGGGGCGCATCCCGACGAAAGGGCCTATATCCTCGGCGAGGGGGGTCTCCTGTTCCAGCTTTTCGGGTCGTCCGTTCCGGATATCGACTATAAAATATCGCTGGAGGAGGGGAACGTCGGCGTGGGGGACGTGGAATTCCAGGTCCTGCACACGCCCGGCCACTCCCCGGGGAGCGTCTGCCTGTACTGGAAGGAGCGCAAGGCGCTGATCGTGGGCGACGTGGTTTTTCCCGGCGGCGCCTTCGGGCGGTGCGATTTTCCCGGCGGAAGCTACAAGGTGCTGCTCGAGAGCGTCGGCAGGCTCGACAGCCTGGACATCGAGTTCCTGCTTTCCGGCCACGGGCCCGCCGTAAAGGGCAGGGACAGCATCACCCGGTCCATGGAGAGCTCAAAAAACAACCTGCGCTCAGTTATCTTCAGTCCCTGGTAGCATAGAGTACAGCGCCCCGCAAGTCCGGGACCACCGCTCACCTGCGGCCGCGCCTGTGGGCC
>JBDRLK010000470.1:0-3258 GCA_043813155.1 Pseudomonadota bacterium
CGAGGGCTTCCTGGTTCTGGCTGAAATCCTTGTTCAGGAGCTTGAGAGCGACCCTCTTGCCGAGGGCCATGTGCTTTGCCTAGAAGACAAAGCCCATGCCCCCCTAGCCGATGAGCTTGACGATCTCATAACGGTCGGCAATTTTATCGCCTGGCTGAAGCCAAAAAAAAAGTCCCCGTTATTTAAGAAGCAAGAGTCCCCGTTTACCCTGATAAATTCAAAACTAATTTTATCATAATAAGTAGATAATTCAAACTAGTAACCTATTTGATATTCGATGAGAATATCATGGTTTTATGCTGGGGAGGCTTTAGCCTCCCGAGGTAACAATCGCGCAGGAGCATCCGCTGTCGGGTCCATCATCGTCCCCGGTGTCATCCGTTGTGTCCGGGGCAGCGTCGCTGCCGCCGTCCGCCGCCGCGTCAGCGGCATGTGGATCGTGGGAGGCGTATCGTCCTCGCCGCCGTGAGCGTCGATCACAGTGTCCGCCTCGGCCGCGGCCCTGTTGGACGCCCTGGCGGGGTGGCTGTCCCATATTCCGCCCTCGGCCCCGTCCCAGTACCAGTAGCACGAGGTCTCGGCCAGCATGAGCCAGTGCAGCGCTTTTGCCGTCGCGTTTCCGGTCCCGTTCTTCACGTCCTCCACCGAGCTGTAGGGCTCGAGATCGTTGGCTGTCTCGACCCTGTTGCGGGCGGCCGTGATCACGGCCCAGGAGTTGCGGTCCGGGCTGTATCCGTCATCGTCCGGGTCGCCGTTCCACTTGCCGAACTCGGGGTCGCCGTTGTCCGCCCCGCTCCAGCTCCCGGGCTCCACGTGGATGACGTCGTCTTCGGCCGGCGGAAAGGTGTCCAGGTAGTCCTGGATCGTGGTGCACACGAACCTGTCGGGGTTGGCCTGCAGCCAGGAGATGAAATTATCGAAGTTGGAGCGATAATAGCTGTCCGTGCCGCCGCCGTAATTATCGCCGTCATGATGAAGCACAACGAGGATGGGGTGGTCGGGGTCGGTGTTGTGGTCCGCGAGCTGGGAAAGGACCTCGTCGTAGTTCAGCGCGCCGAAGCCTCCCCTGGCGTCCTCGTTGCCCTCGTAGCTCGCGCCCGGGACCGCGATGATCTCGCTTTCCTCGCCCGTTTCAGGGTCCGTGTGCCTGACCCTGTGGGGCTGGTAACCCCAGGGAGCGGCCACGGCCGTGGGCGCCCAGATGCCGGTGAGCTCGACCCAAGCCGGGTCGGCGTCCGAGAGCTGCTCGGCCCTGTTCGGTGGAAAGAGGTTGGAGCCGCTTCTCCAGGGGTAGCCGGAGAGCGTCCTGTCGAAATGGATGTTGTCCACGATGGCCCACTCGATGCCGGCACGGGACAGGGCCGGTATCATTTCGGGCGAGAAGCCCGTTTCGGGAGGGAAGATTCCCCTGGACCGCGCCGCGTCCGGGAACGCCTCGCCCAGGGCCCGGCGGTGCATCTCGATCTGCAGCTCGACGGCGTCATGCCCCACGAGCGGCATGATGGGGTGGAAGTGCCCGATGCTCACCATGTCGATTCGCGGGTTTCCAAGGGACGTTGTCCAACTGCCCGCGCTGTTCCAGCCTGTCTTCCATCCGCTGAAGCCGGCCCCGGCCGCCTCGATGGCGTTCAGGTTGTCGATCAGGCTCCCGGTGAACGAGACCTGCGCGCCGCAGCTGCCGAGCCCGGCGTCCATGGCCGCCCGCACCGCGTCCATGGGCCAGGCCGTGTAGGGGCCGGTGCGGTCGAGATGGACGGTGAGCACGGAAAACCCGTAGTGCGCCGCGGCCTCGGTCTCCATGACGTTTTCACCGGGCCAGTAAAGCGGCTGATGCATGTGCCACAGAAAGGCGATGTAAATGGGAATCATACCTTTTCCTGATAGAACAGGAATGGAAAAAAAGCAACCTGTGCCAGGGCGCCGCCCTTTGAGCGGCGGCCCGTAGAGCGGGGAAGAGCCGGTTGTCCGGGATCATGTGACCTGTTCCCACCCCTGCATTGATGTGCAATGGCTGTTTTTTTCCAGAATATCAACCTATAATCATTTTAATACGTTTTACACTGGAAAGGCGGGACGGGACCATCGATGCCTGTGGCGGCATCGCAACCCGATGGAGGCGAAAAATGAAAAGGGCGATTTTTTTGACCTTTGTTTTAGTTGCCGGCCTTTCGGCCGGCTGCAAGAGAAATGAGCCAGGTGATCCGGCGCCCGCAGTGCCGTCGGAGCCGGCAAAGTCATCGGAGCCTTCGGCTGACAAGTCGGCGCCTTCGCCGAAAAACGAGCCGGCCGCAGAGGAGGCTTCAGGGGCCAGGCTGCCCGCAACCATTGACGAGGCCGTCGCGTTCGTTCTGCCGCAGATGAGCGAAGAGGACAAGAAGACCATGCGCGATACTCCCAAAAAAGACCTGATCAAGTACCATCACGGCTTCGGCACGGCGATCAGGAACAAGCTGGGGCTGTGGTCGGGAAATGCCGAGCTCATGAAAGCCGCCAAGGCCAACCACCCCGACGATGCCTCCATGGTCATTATCGAGGCGCTCTGGGAAAAGCTTCAGGAAGAATAGAAGCGTCAGCGGACCATGGGTTCGCCGGTTGTGGCCGTGGTGGGCGCTGCGCTCATGGATGGGCTCGTGGTGCCGGGCGCAATGGCGTGCGTCATGGCGTTGAACCTGATGCGGCCCGCGCCGCCGCCGCCGCCGCCGCCGTTGACCTCGGGGCAGTGCGCTGCGGCCGCGCCGTCGATGAGATCGGCGCTGTTGCCCGAGCCCCCGGCGCAGGCGCCGGCCACGGGCGACTCGCCGCCCGGGGCAGGGTCGAGGCTCGCGGTCCCCGGTGTGCCGTAATTGCCCCAGTACTCGTCGGGAGGCGGCGGAGGATCGTAGTTGATCAGCGCGCCCGAGCTTCCGCCGCCGCCGTTTGCAGCCACGATGCCGCCCGCGAAAACGCAGATCACGTGCGCTTCGAGCAGGATGCCGCCGCCGCTCCCGCCTCCGCCGCCCGCGCCTCCGGGCGATGACAGGATGCCGCCAAAGCCGCCTGCTATAATCGCGCCGCCGGGGTGGACCGTGATGTCCCCGGGCGTGGTAACCTGGAGCGCGCCCGCGCCCGGCCCCCCGTACCCGTAGGCGCCCTCGTAATTGTCCGTGCCCCTGCCGCCGCCGCTTCCGCCGAAAAGGGGTATGAGCTGGTCGCTGCCGTACACGGTACCGCCGCCGCCGCTGTATTCCGTGCCGCCCGTGCCGCCGATGCCGCCGAAGC
>JBDRLK010000471.1:0-2003 GCA_043813155.1 Pseudomonadota bacterium
TTCCGCCGGCACCTGCGATGTCGTGTCCGTCTTGACCCTGAAGGTCCTGCCGGCAGCCTGCCCCCCGCCCTCGCCGGCGGCCCCCAGGTCGAGGACCTGCAGGGAGATCCCGCCCTGAAGCTCGTAAACCTCCGGCGAGCCGGGATCGACGAGAACCTCGCCCGTGTCCCCGGGCCGGGCCTCGGGCCCCGCGGGCCCGGGCGGCAGCCCCGCGTCCTCCTGCGCCTTCTTCCCCCTGCACTGCCCGCACAGCAGGCCGGCGGCCAGGGCCAGGAAAAGAAGGGTATGTGATTTACGTTGGCTCACGCTCATTTCATCTGTCTGAGCAGCTCAGCCGCCTGGGACCTGTCGGGGTCCAGCATGAGGCACATCCGGAGCGCTGATCGTGCCTCCTTGTCCCTGCCGTCCTTCAGGCAGATCTTTCCGAGCAGAAGATATTGGTCAGGGTTTTTAGGGTCTTTCCTGATCGCCATGCTGACGTGCTCAACAGCCTCGCGCATTTTTCGGCCGGTGAAAAAAAGAGCCTTTGCCATGCCATAGTGATACGCCGCATTGCCGGGACAGATCTGAACTGCTATCCTGTACGACTCCAGCGCCTTTTCGTGGTTACCGAACTCTTCCTCGCTGCAGCCGACCTTGTAATACTGGCCGGCGAGCTCGGGAATGACCTTTTTGGAAATGCTGTCAAAACGGTTCCTCAGGTCATCATTGTCGGGATCATACTCCAGGGCCACTTCGAGCGCCCTTAAAGCGTCCAGCGGCTTACCCTGCCTCTCATACTCCTTGGCCATGCTCATGACGCTGTCTATCCTGCTCCTCCTGGGAATTCCCTCGATGCCCGTCCTTGCCGGAGCATAACCAAGCACGCTGATCAGCCTGCGCTTTCTCCACTTTCGATGCTTCGACGGCGAGCCCTCCAGCAAGGTGGTGTCGAACGTGCCCTGCTCGAGCCGGGGCCCGGCATCGACTGAAACCGGCGTTTCGATCCCTTCCTTGACATCCGACCTTTTCTCGATTCTGCGTTTTACAGCCTCTACCTGGTTTCTGGTTTCCTGCTCAATGTTTTTTATGCTCTCCTGCTGCTCGAGATACTCGTTGTATCTCTCTCTTTTTTCGGGCGATGAAAGCACGTCATACATCTTTGATACGGAAAGCAGGATCTTCTCGAGATGATCCTTGTACTCGCCCAGCTCCTCGCGAAAATAGGAATCGGGATGAAACCTCTTAATGAGCGAGAAGTAAACCCGCCTGAGCCCTTCCTTGCCGGCATCCCTCCCCAGGGAAAGGATGGAATAATAATTCTCCTGGTTGAGTACGGAAATAAAATCGCGGATTTCCCGCCTGGTGTCTTCAGTGAAATGCTTCTGCCCCATGTCCTGTCCACATCCGGCTTGCGGCCCGTGCAGCGATTACCAGCCGGGGGCTTCTTTTTTCACGTTCTTGGCGAACCGCAAGGCGTTGTCCTTGAGACTGGAATTGACCATGGACACGGGGACCATGCCTCCCATGTCCAGGAAGCTGATGTAGGTGAACTTCGTGGTCTTGCCGCCGTCGCTCGACACAAAGCCCCACCGGCCGTAGACGTGCTCCACCTCGATGTAGTTTTTCGGGACCGGCTTGTTCTTCACTTTCGTCCACTTGTGATGGATGACGATGTTCTGGCCGTCATCGCTCTCCTCCCTGGTCCACTGCACCTTGAGGTAGTAGGCCCGTTTCTTGAGGGGTGGGCGATCGATGACCTGGAACGCGTGCTTGCAGCCCTCGCCGCACGCGTCATAATCGTCCTTGCTCTCGATCACGTAGGGCATGACCCCGAGGAACTTGTCGCGCGTGTTCAGCCCTTCCCATATCTTGTCCGGATGAGCTTTTACCGTGACAAGGGATTTGACCTGCCGCACGTCGCTGTCCGCCACGCTGCGCGTCCACACCTTGACGCCGTCCTCGCTCAGCTCCTGTTCCCACTTGCCCGCGCCGCCATAGAGGGCGGAAGAAATAAAGAAAAG
>JBDRLK010000472.1:0-2724 GCA_043813155.1 Pseudomonadota bacterium
CGCTGTAAAGAAGAACGCCGCCCTTCTCCAGGTGGCGGGCCGCACTGAAAAGGATCTTCTCCTGAAGGGCGGCCATCCGCTTCGGATCCGATTTTCTCAGCCTGAAGCGGATCTCCGGCTTTCGGGCGAACGTGCCCGTCCCGCTGCACGGGGCATCAACGAGAATCCGGTCAAAGAGCGCGCCGGCCTTTAAGGGAGGCTGCGCTGAATCGCCGGCCAGGGCCTTCAGCCCGCTCAGCCCAAGCCGCTTCGCTTCGGAGCGGAGCATGCGGACCTTTCCGGGGCTTTTGTCCACGGCCAGGATGCTGCCGCGGCCCAGCGTCCGCGCGACCTGTCCGGTCTTTATTCCCATGCCGCAGCACGCGTCGAGAACGCGGTCGTCGCCTCCGGCGGCCAGCGCGCGCGCAGCCAGCTGCGAGCCTTCGTCCTGCATCGTGATCTTTCCCGCCCTGTACAGGTCAAGCCTCGAAAGGTCTCCGCCCTTCTCCACCATGAGGCAGTTCGGCAGCCATCTGCCGGCTTCAACCGAGGCGCCCGGGAGCCGTTCGCGCATCTCGCGTCCGGCCTGAGCCGTATCCATGCCATCCACGCGCACAAACACCGCCGGCCTCCTGTTCATGGCCATGGCAAGGGCCAGGGCCTCTTCGTGTCCGTAGACATTCCTGAGCCTCCTTATCAGCCACCCGGGATAGGAAGCCAGTAAAACCTCCTCCCTGCGGCCGGGGGCCGCCCTGTCGATCAGGGCGTCCAGCCCTCCGGCCTCTGCGCACTTTCTCAGCAGGGCGTTGGCAAAGCCCGCCACCGCTTTACCCGAATGGAGCTTGATCAGCTCCACGGTTGAATGGATGGCCGCGTAGCCGGGAACCCTGTGCGGGAAAAGGACCTGGACCATGCCGCATTGAATGACCATGAGGCTCCAGTCGTCCCTGAAAGGCAGGCGCGGCTTGCGGCCCATTGCCCGGAGCAGGGCCGTGAGCGTCCCGCTCCAGCGCAGCACGCCCATGACGAGCTCCTTGGCCAGGGCCCTGTCGCGCTCGTCTTTCCCGGCCGCCGCGGAATAGACAAACCTGTCCATGGCAACCGGCGCCTTGAGCCCGCCGCGCCTGATCCGAACGAGCGCCTCGGCGCAGGCGGCCCTCAGATCGAGGCCCGCTGCCTGTTTTTCGCAGAGAGGAATGGCCTGCCTCTTTATAATCAGTAGTAGCTTAACGCCCTTGGCGTGCTCTGGCGGGCCAAGCTTGTCCCGCGCGAAGCCGCGGGAGCCGCGCTTGCCCGCAGCTACAAAAGGTTTTTGAAAAATCCGGTGATGCTGTCCCAGTATCGTTCGATATCGTTTTTAAAAACAAAAACGATGAGCAGGCCGATCATGGCAAGGCCGATGTACTGGTATATGAGCCTGAACCTGGGGCTTGGGGTCCTGCGCATCACGATCTCCACGAGAAGGAGCACGACCAGGCCGCCGTCGAGCATGGGAATGGGAAAGAGGTTGATGATCCCGAGGTTGATGCTGATGAGCGCCATGATCCACATGAAATCGCCCGCGCCCTTTTTTGCGGCCTTGCCGGCGATATCGAAGATCATGATCGGGCCGCCGAGTGTCTTGAACGACAGCTTTCCCTGAAACATCTTGACGAGGCCCAGTAATGTGAGCGTCACGACGGAGACGGTCTGATCGATAGAGCCCTTGATCGCCCGCGTGATCGGGTTGGGATTCGGAATGAGGTCCTCCAGCTCGTCGACGACATAGTTGGAGGCGCCGAATACGTAATAGATTTTCGGCTGCCTCAGCTGATCGAAGGAAGACTCTTTCTTCAGCTTGAAGCGGGCCGACAGATAGGAACCGTCGGGGCGCACCAGCTTTATCCTGTGCACGGACTCCGGGTAGGTCTTCAGGGTCGTTTCCAGCTCGTCCCACAGCCTGACCTCCCTGCCGTTCAGGCTCACGACCCGGTCCCCGGAGGAAATGCCGATCATGTCGGCGGCGCTTCCCCCGGTAACGTTCCCTACGTAAAGCTCGGTTGATTCTATCCCGAGCGCACGGACGCCCGCGCTGCCCCCCGCGTCCGCGGCGGCCGTTCCGGCGCGCGGGCCGATGGACAGCGCCGTGGGCTTGTAAATGTAAATAGGGCCGAGGGCTGTCTCGACTTCCACCTGCCGCAGCAGCTGCACGTCGATGGCTTTGTCCCGGGGGAAGCTGAGCCGCGAAAGGTCGCTCCACCTGACAATCGGCTTGTCCCCGACTTTCAGGACCTGATCCCCGGTCCGCAGGCCCGCCCCGTAAGCAGGCGACCCGCGGTCGGGCACCTGGATAATGGGCACGCGATGGCTGGAATAGATCCCCAATCTGCCCACTTCCTTCTTGATGTCGAGAGGAAGATATTCAACGCTCTTTTCCACCTCCACCATCTTCTCCATTTTCCGGCCGTCGCGCATGAACACTACCTTCACCGTTTTGCCGGCCAGCGGGCCGACGACTTCCCGCAGATCGTCAAAGCACCTGACCTCTTCCCCGTCGATTTCCAGGATCGCGTCCCCCGGAGCCAGTCCCGCCTTTTTGGCGGCACCGTCGGGCAGGAGCATCCCGACAACGGCTGGGACGACCTCGGACTGCATGGAGAAAACGACGAAATAGATGAAGACGGGAAAAACCAGGTTCATGAGCGGTCCAGCAACGATGATGATGAACCTCTTCCACACGGGCTGGACGTGGAATGCCCGGGCCAG
>JBDRLK010000473.1:0-10851 GCA_043813155.1 Pseudomonadota bacterium
CGACGACAACTGCCCGCTCATTTACAATCCCTACCAGGAGGACGAGGACGAGGACGGCACGGGAGACGCCTGCGAGGACGATTTCGACGGCGACGGGATCCTGGACGAGGACGACAACTGCCCGACCATCCCGAACACGAACCAGCTGGACACGGACGAGGACGGCGACGGCGACGCGTGCGACGACGACGACGACGACGACGACGTCCTCGATGACGACGACAACTGCCCGCTCGTCTGGAACCCGGACCAGGCGGACAATGACGAGGACGGCGACGGCGATGTGTGCGACGACGACGACGACGACGACACGGTCCTGGACGAGGACGACAACTGCCCGTACGTCTGGAACCCGGACCAGGATGATGAGAACGGCAACGACGTCGGGGACGCCTGCGAGGGCGACATTGACGGCGACACCATCCTGGACGAGGACGACAACTGCCCGACCATCCCGAACACGAACCAGCTGGACACGGACGAGGACGGTGACGGCGACGTGTGCGACGACGATGACGACAATGACGGGATAGACGATGAGGACGACAACTGCCCGCTCGTTTACAACCCCGGCCAGGAGGACGAGGACGGAGACGGCGTGGGCGATGAATGCGACGAGGACAATTACAGGAGCGAGCTGGGCGCGACCGGCTCGGGCCTCGTAGGATGCAGCATCAGCATTGCCGGCACTGAAAGCGGCGAATCGAGCGGCATGCTCTTCATTCTCGGTGTGCTTGCGGCGATCTGTCTTACGGGCAGGCGCAGGAGAGGAAAATAGGCGGAAATCGGGTGTTCGGGTGAGGATGATGGATGCCCGCGATTTTCGGAAGAGACTAAACCATGCAACCAATCATGAGAGGGAAGTAGTATGAAGAAAGCAAAGGTTATCATTGCATGTTTCGGCCTGGCAGTATTCGCAACGACCCTGTCCGGGAAAGCCATGGCACAGTACGACAGGGAGTTCAGCGTGAACCTGTTCCAGGCCGCTCACGGGTCGGGCAGCTTCCTGACGGTGGAAGGCGCCGCGGTTCCTGAAGGATTCAGCTTTTTCGTGGGCGGATTGGTGCATTATCAGAACAAGCCTCTCGTCATCCGTACCTGCACGGACCCGCAGGGCGACGAGTGCAACGAGTGGGGAGGCGAGAAAACGGCCCTGATCGAGCACCATCTTTCGCTGGACGTTGCCGGGGGCATTTCCCTCTTCCGGGTTTTCGAGCTCGGAATCGTCATACCGGCTGTCCTCTACCAGACGGGGGAGGGCATTACCAGCGGCCCGGACCGGATGGATGAGATCGGCGGCTCGAGCGGCATGGACGATATCCGGCTGCACCTCAAGTTCGATCTTCTCCACGGCATTTTCCGCCAGAAAACGAAAAAATTCGGCCTGGCCATTATTCCCGTGCTGACCATTCCAGTGGGCAAACACATTTACGACGATTCATTTATGGGCGATTCCCAGGTCACGGTTCACCCGAAGCTGGCTTTCACGGCCGATGCGGGCAGGGTGCGCATTGGAATCAATTTCGGATACCTGTGGAGGGAGGAGAAGGATTTCTACCTGGCCACGCTCGGCCAGAGGCTGACCTACGGAGCCGCGCTGGACATCCGCATCTGGAGCGGGCTGCACGGTATCATCGAGGTTTTCGGCCAGAACGGGTTCTCGTCCGAGCTGACCGAGTCGCCCCTGGAAGCGGACCTGGCGGTGCGCTATATCTTCGATAGCGGCCTGGCGCTCACGGGCGGCCTCGGCATGGGCATCATCGGCGCTGTCGGCGTTCCGAGAGTGCGCTCCTTCCTCGGGCTTGCTTACGCGCCGCCCGAGAAAAAGCCCCAGCCCGTTATCCCGGACACGGACGGGGACGGCATCCTGGACCCCGACGATCAGTGTCCCGAGGACCCCGAGGACCCGGACGGCTTCGAGGACGAGGACGGATGCCCTGATTTGGACAACGACAAGGACGGCATTCCCGACAAGGAGGACGAGTGCCCGGACGATGCCGAGGACAAGGACGAGTTCGAGGACGAGGACGGGTGCCCGGACCCGGACAACGACAAGGACGGCATTCCCGACAAGGAGGACGAGTGCCCGAACGAGCCCGAGGACAAGGACGATTTCGAGGACGAAAACGGGTGCCCGGACCCGGACAACGACGAGGACGGCATTCCCGATGAAAAGGACGAGTGCCCCAACGAGCCCGAGGACATGGACGGAGTGGAGGACGAGGACGGATGTCCCGACGAGGACCTTGCCAAGATCGATGAAGGCCAGATCAAGATCATGCAGAAGATCTATTTCGAGTACAATTCATCCAAGATTATCGGGGACATGTCGTTCGAAGTCCTCGAGGCCGTGGTCAAGATCCTCAAGGATCGCCCCGATATCACGATAAGGGTCGAGGGGCACACGGACAACAAGGGAGCCAAGGAGTACAACAAGAAGCTTTCCGCGAGGAGGGCCAACTCGGTCAAGAAGTACCTGGTCGAGCAGGGTATCGATGCGGGCAGGCTCAAGACACAGGGCCTTGGAACGGCAAAGCCGGTAGCCGACAACTCAACTGAAGAAGGCAGGGCGGAGAACAGAAGGGTCGAGTTCCACATCACCGGGCAGGAGGGATCGGCTGTGAAGAGCGAAGCGGACGGGGAAAAGGCAAAGGAGAAGGGCAAGAAAAAGGAAAAGGAGGCCAAGGGGAAGGGCGAAAAGAAGGCCAAGGAGAAGGCCGGGGACAAGGGAAAGAAGAAGGACAAGAAGAAAGGAAAGAAAAAGACGCAGTAGCCCGCGCCTGCCTCCCATCTCCGCATCCTTGGAGAAACGCGATCGCACAAAGCCCGGACATCGTGTTGTGATCAAAATTTTCCCGCCGGGTCCATGGAGGGATATCATTCTATCGTTGCGGGTTACAGCCTGTTTTTTATTCAATTCGCTGTTCCAGGCCGTCAAAAACAGGTATACTATAATAAAGCTTTCAGCAATCAACCTTCGGCGGTATTGAGAACGTGCAGGTGTCTCAAGCTGCACTGCGCCCAAGGAAATGAAAGGCGTTGTATCTGAATACTGAAGGCTGAAGGCAGATGGCTGTCACAAGGAAGAGTGCCAATGGACAATGAATGGGACAATATCAAGATCGGGTCGATAGTCGAAGAAAAATACAGGATCGCACGCAGGATAGAGCCCGGGGGAGGCGGCCCTGTTTTTTCCGGGTTCGACATCCGGACGAAGAAGGTCATCCAGCTGCGGTTCTATTCGGCCCGGTATATTCCGGACAAGGAAACGCTGGATAAACGCATGGAAGAGGCCGGCAGGGCCCGGGAGCTGTGCGGGGACATTATCACGCTTCCCGGCCAGTGGGGCATGTTCGAGGGCATACCCTACGTGGTCCATGACTTCGCGAACATAAGGACCATGGAGCAGATTTTCAAGAGGGTCAGAGAGTCCAGTGAAACCGATACGAAGGCGGTCGTCGAGAAGCTGCTCAAGGCGCTCGCGGCGGTCCACGAGGAGGGCCTGCTGCATCTCGGAATCTCGTCTCTCTCCATCCACCAGAGACAAGGAACATTTTTCACGCTCGAGCCGGGAGTTCTCGACTTCGCCCTGGCACCGAGGTCGGGCCACAGCTATTTCACCTATCCCTATACCGCTGACAAGAGTCTCGTGGGCGCAGCGGCCTACGTTGCGCCGGAGCAGATCGACGAGAACGGGCGGGTCGATCAGAGAACCGACCTGTATTCCGTCGGGGCCTTGGTCTATCGATTGATCATGGGCGAAGCGCCGTTTCAGGGGCGCGGGACCGAAGAGATCCTTGTCAAGGCAGCTTCCGAGATGCCCAAGGGGCTGGACGATGCGGATAGTGCCGGTATTTCGATGGGAGCGAAGGATTTTCTTGCGACGGCTCTCCAGAAAGACCCGCAGGACCGATTCCAGAGCGCATCGGAGATGATGGATTCCTTCCTCGGGTCACGGGCAAGCAGGCCGGCCAGCAGGCCGCCTCCACCGCCGAAAGAAGCTGTCGAGGCAACGGAAGAGAAGAAAGTGGATTTTCAGCCGCCCGCTCCCGTAGAGCCGGAGCCCGCCAGGAAGACGGCTGCGGCGGAAAGCATTGAGCTCGACCTGAAGCAGATGGCGGCCAGGGCTGCCGCCGCCAGGGAGTTGCGGGTATCGAAACGGACGGAAAAAATAGAAGGGCTTCAGCCTGTGCCGGCGGTTATGTCAAAAGTGACGACAAAACCGCCTCCATCAAGAATTGTGCCGAAAGGAGCAGAGCAGCGGCCCGCGCCGCCGGCCCACGTTCCGCCGCCTCCCGTTGACGTTCTTCGGGACGAGGGAATGGAAGCAGCCGCAGATCCTGAACCGGGGCATGTCGAGCCTACCGAAGAGCTCGACACCAGGCAGATCGAGCCTGTCATGGCCCGGGAAAAGACAGATGATGCCCCCACGACTCCGAGAAAGCTGCAGGGTGAGGCAACCGAAGAGCTTGACACATCCATGATCGAGACGATTGGACGGGAGGAGGAAAAGGAAAAGGCGGCGCAGGAGCCTGAGGAGGAGGAAAGATTATCCTCCAGAATGTTGCCGGATGAGCGCGTAACCATGCCCGAGCCCGAGTACAAGAAGCTGGCAAGGGCTGCGGCGGGCCTCGATAAAGAGCCCGAGGCGCAGCAAGCGAAAAAGCCCGTCCCCAGGCCGCCGAAAAAACCCCCAGCCCCGGTTGCCGGGGAAGCAAAGAAGCCTGCGGACAAGGAGACCGTAAAGCCGGCTCCTTCCCCGTTGCAGTCGTCGCAGAAGCCGACACTGCCTCCGGCACAAAAGCGGCTTGAAGCCACGGTGGCGCCTGTTTCCATGGCTGTGGCGGAACCGCAGCCTCCGAAGAAAACCGGTCTTTATATTGTAGGCGCGATCGTGCTGATCGCTGCCATTGGGATTGGTGTGTATTTCATCGGAAAGGGCCACGGGCCGGCCGGCGAGGAGGCCGACAAGCCCATAACCACGCAGCCTGCAACCCCGGAGCCTGAAGGCGAGGAAAAGGAAGAGGCCCCCCCGCCCGTGGAAGCAAAGAAGGAAGAGGCCCCCCCGCCCGTGGAAGAAAAGAAGGAAGAAGCCCCTCCGCCCGTGGAAGAGAAGGTGGAAGAGAAGGTGGAAGAGAAGAAGGAGGAGGCGAAAGCCCAGCCGCCTCCGGCTGAAGCCGGGAAGAAGGAGCCGCCCAAGGAGACGAAGCCCGCGAAACCGGCTGAGCCGGAAAAGAAACCGGCAAAGAAGGTGGAGAAGAAGGCTGAGAAGAAGCCGGAGAAGAAGGTGGAGAAGAAGCCGGAGAAGAAGCCGGAGAAGAAGGTGGAGAAGAAGCCTGAGAAGAAGCCCGGGGAGAAGAAAGAGAAGAAGGGAAAGAAGAAATCCTCGAGCATGGAATTCGTTGATTAAGGGCTCGCGCGAGAATAAAATTACATTTCAGCGGGCTGATTATGACATTTTTGCGGAACTGACCATCCGGGCGCCGAAGCGGACCACGGTACCCGCCCGACAGGGGTGCTTCCCTTCGTTGATTTTCGATTCATCATGACTTCCAAGGGAAAAATATACATCCAGACATTCGGCTGCCAGATGAACATTCATGATTCCGCGAGGATCCTGGAACTCATGGAGCTGGAGGGATACGAGCGGGCCGCCGGCCCGGCCAATGCGGACCTGGTCATTGTCAACACCTGCAGCGTCAGGGGAAAGGCGTATCAGAAAGTAAGGAGCGCGGTAGGCGCACTGAAGAAGTACAAGAGCGGCAGGCCATCACTCATCATCGCCGTTGCGGGCTGCGTGGCAAGGCAGGAAGGCGCAAAGTGGCTGAAAATGTGCCCGCACGTTGATATCGTGATGGGACCGGATGCCCTGGTCAGGGTGGACCGGCTCGTAAGGAGAGTAATAAATGGCGAGGGGCCCGTCGTGGATGTCGGATTCGACGACGGAAGGCCGGATGATTTTGCCTCATCGGCGGCAGGCATGGAGGGGGTGCAGCCTTCAGCCTTTGTTACGATCATGAAAGGATGCAACGGGGAGTGCAGCTTCTGTATCGTTCCATCAGTGAGAGGAAAGGAGAGGTGCAGGCCTCTGGAAGATATCCTTGAAGATGTGCGAAAGCTGGCCGGGTCCGGGACAAGGGAAGCGTACTTGCTGGGGCAGACCGTGAATTCCTGGAAGCACGGGGACCGCAGCTTCGCGGACCTCCTTGGAATGATCAACGACGTTGAGGGCATTCGAAGAATTCGTTACACCAGTCCGTACCCGGGCTATGTCACTCCCGGCATGGCGCAGGCACACGGCAGCCTCGAGTCCCTCTGCGAGCACATCCACCTGCCGGTCCAGTCCGGCTCGAACAGGATACTGTCCCTGATGAAAAGAAAGTACACGCGGGAGCAGTATCTCGATGCCATCGCCATGCTGAAGAAGCACTGCCCGGGCATCGCCGTTTCAACGGACATGATCGTCGGCTTTCCAGGTGAAACCAGGGAGGATTTCGAGCTGACGCTGAGCCTTGTCCGCGAGGTGCGGTTCGACACCATGTTCAGCTTCAAGTACTCGCCAAGGCCGAACACCAGGGCCTGCGACTTTGACGACGATGTCCCTCCCGGCAAGAAGCAGGAAAGACTCCTTACCCTGCACGAGCTGGCGGATGAAATGACGGCCTCCGCGTGGAAGGAGGACCTGGGCCGGGAAAGAGAAGTGCTTGTTGAAAAAAAGGGCAGGGAGCAGGGCCAGCTCATGGGAAGGACGAGAAAAAACCGTATCGTGAATTTCACCCATGACGGGACGATGAATATCAAGCCGGGCGATTTTGCCGTCGTCCGCATCGAGGAGGTCCTGCCCCACAGCCTGAGGGGCACGGCCCTGAGCCGTTAACTCTTATTTTCCCCGCGCGTTTTTCAGGTAACCGCCGGAAAGAAAGATTTGATCCGCCCAGATTCCGATGTTGCTTTTCCTCGCCTCTTTTTCGGCCTGTGTAAATTCCACGTGGTAGAGCGAGCTCTTGCCGTACTTGACGTAGTAGGCGCTCCAGCCCTGCCGTACAATTTCGATATTGGCGTTCAGGCCCTTGGGGGTAATGACGTAGCGCAGCAGCCTTCCATACTTGTCGATGTCGCTGCTTTCCGGGTCGCTCTCCAGGTAAACCTTTTTTCCGTCGAGCATATTTTTTACAAACTCTTTTGCCTCGAAGCCGAAAGCGTGTTTCTTTTCACCTCCCGTCTCGGGCGTGTCGATGTTCAGGAACCGGATTTTCTTTTTTCCCGACCCCACCCCTACCCAGATGGTGTCGCCGTCGACGATTTTAGCTACGGCAAAGGGACCGTCTTCTGACAGGCCGTCCGACAGGTCGGGATAGACGGAGCCGGCGCCTTCAGGGCCGCAGGACCTTTTGCATGCGGTGGAAAACAGGAGGGACAGCAAGAGAAGGGGAAGAACGAGAAGGATCGGGGAGAAGGCAGCAGGCTTTCCCGATATGTCTTTTTTCCCGGCAATCAATATTTTCATTTTATGTCTTGTTATTATGCGAAAGTCAAATATGATTTGCGTGAAACTGAAAAGAGGTGAGGTGGACAATGATAGCCGTTGCCAGTGACCACGGGGGGTTTTTGCTGAAAATGGAAATAAAGGCGCTGCTTCTGCAGCAGGGGACGCAGGTCGATGACCTCGGGACGGATTCGCCGGATTCGGTCGATTACCCGGATTTCGCCCACAAACTGGCCGGCGGAATCCAGGAGAAAAAGTACGACAAGGGCATCCTCGTGTGCGGCTCGGGGATCGGCATGTCCATGGCGGCCAACCGGCATGGCGGAGTGAGGGCTGCGCTGTGCACGAGCGAGTACATGGCGCGCATGGCCCGCAGGCATAATGACGCAAACGTTCTGTGTCTTGGCGAGAGAGTTCTCGGGTCGGACGTTGCGAAGGGAATCGTTGCGGCCTTCCTCCAGACGGATTTTGAGGGCGGGCGCCACGCAGCGAGGGTGGAGAAGATCGAGCCGCAAGTGTGACGTCCGTGGGGGCGCCTGGAAACATGCCCGGGCATTTCATGGTAGAATCGCGCGACATATCGCTTTTTCTGAAGCTTCCGGATGTGATCAAGACGATCGGAGGCATAGTCCTGGTCGATCGGCCCACGGTCGGGATGCTGAAACAGTTGAGCCTCCTCGGGCACGATCCCCGCAGGAAGATGCTGCTTTTCTGCGAAAAGCAGGGAAAAGCGGCAGGCCTCAAGAGCAGGCTTGCACAGAAGGGTTTCAAGAATGCGGCGGTTTTCCTGGGGGACATGCCGCAGTTTTCTCCCTTGAAACGAAGATCCGCTTCCGCAATCATCATGCCCCTGCCGTACATTGAAGAGAATGAAATGCTGAGACTCTTGAGGAAGGCCGCGGGCATGCTGGAGGATGATGGGCTGCTCATTCTCCACTCGCCCGTGAGGGGAAGGATACTGGGCCTGGGAGAGCATCTCGTAAGGGTCCTGTTTCTGCAGGAGAGGGGCCTTCCGGAAGAGCACACGGTAGTGTCCCTGGCGCTGCGGGGAGGATTCAACAGGATAGAAAAACACAGGATGGGAGGGATTCGGCCGCGCCTGTTCATACTGGCGAGAAAAAATACATTATAAGCGGCAGGTCAGTAAGTTTGTTCCCCGTCGGGCAGGGGCGGCTTTAGCCGCCCGTCGGGAAAGCATGACAGGGGAGGCTTAAGCCTCCCCTGGCCGCTCTCGTCGCAGAAAGAAAATTTGCTAAACTGCTGATTATGAATTGTATTGGCCCGGCAAGTTTGTTATAAAAAAAGCCTTTGCTGTAAGCCTTCAGCCATCGCAATGGGCTGTTATACGGGATTCAAAATTTTTAAAGGAGGAGCCATGGCGTTTTCCAAGTCATTCATCCCATACGGCTGTTACTGGTCGACCCCCTTTGTCAGGTGGCAGGGGACTATCGCTCATCTGCATCCAATGCGGTTCTGCGCGGAGATTGCCGTGGGCGCTTTGAAAGAAAAGGATATTTCTCCGGAGGTGTTCGACGCCTTGGTGCTGGGAACGACGGTGCCGTCGAAGCACTGTTTCTACGGGGCGCCGTGGATGGCCGGCATGATCGGCGCCGTTGGCGCCACCGGGCCGATGATTGGGCAGGCCTGCGCAACGAGCGCCAAGTGCGTGGAAACAGCGGCAAGGGAGATCGAAGGCGGTGACACGAGCGTCAGCCTCGTCGTAACGTGCGATAAATGCTCCAACGGCCCGCATATCTACTACCCCAACCCGCTCGGTCCCGGAGGCACAGGCGACCGCGAGGATTGGGTTTGGGACAACTTCAGCCATGATCCCTTCGCGAAAAATGCAATGCTCGAGACCGCGGAAAATGTAGCGCGCGAGGAAAATATTACAAAGGAAGAGCAGGATGACCTCACGGTTGTCAGATACAACCAGTACCAGAAAGCCCTTGAAAATGAACGGGAATTCCAGAAAAAGTACATGGTGGCGCCCATCGAGGTCAAGGACAATTCGGGACGCAAGGTCATCGGCAGGCTCGAGGGTGACGAGGGTGTCTTTCCCACCAATATGGAGGGGCTTGCGAAATTGAGGCCCGTGTTCAAGGACAAGGGGACCGTAAGTTACGGCACGCAGACGTTTCCCGCGGACGGCAACGCATGCATGGTGCTGGCCACAAGGGATAAGGCGCAGGAGCTCAGTAAAAACAAGGATATTGCCATCCAGGTCCTCTCCTATGCGCAGGCGAGAGCGAAAAAGGGATTCATGGCAAAGGCGATTGTTCCGGCTGCCCGCAGGGCGCTCGAGATTGCCGGGGTCGGCATCAAGGACATGAAAGCCATCAAGGCGCACACGCCTTTCGCAGTGAACGATGTTTATTTCTGCCGTGAATTTGATCTCAAGTTTGAAGGCATGAATAATTACGGCTGCAGCCTGATCTACGGCCATCCCCAGGGACCGACCGGTCTTAGGACCATGATTGAGCTCATCGAAGAGCTTGTCCTTCTTGGAGGGGGATACGGCCTTTTTGACGGCTGCGCCGCCGGAGACACGGGTGCGGCTGTCGTGTTAAAGGTCGATGTTTAGTACGCCTCCCTCGTTGCATACCCGGAAACAGCGGCAATCCCATGGATGAAAGCCATGAAGCGATGGAAAGGATTCTTGCCGGTCTCCCGGACGAACGACCTGACCCGCGCCATTATGGGACAGGGGCTATAATCGAATGATAGCTCTTGACACTTGACATCGGGTTAATAGATTATTAATTACTTTTTCAAGAAAAATCGTCTTCCGGCTAGAACACCGCGACGGAGTTATGGATGGAAATCTTCTTCGATTCCAGGGATATGAAGAGTCTTCTCCAGTCTATAGAGGATGCTGTGGAGGAAGAGGACAATGAGAGTCTCAAGGATGATCTCATCGACATGTTCAGCGACGAGCAGATCGAGGAAATCGAGAGGCGACTGGACACGGCCGATTTCCAGGATTTCATCGATGAGGTCATGGACGAGTGGTCGGGCGAAGAGGCGCTGGAGCTCGTGGACCTGATAGCCATGAGGCTTGGCGTGATCGACGTGTCTCTTCGCTATGAAACCGAGGATGAAAGCGAAGAAGAAAGCAATGATGATCTGGACCTGGATGATGATGACAGCCTGGGATACGGGGAGGAAGAAGAGGAATACGACGAGGAAGAGGACGACGACGAGGAAGAAGAAGAGTACTGACAGGCCGTCGGCTTAGGAGTCACTCAAAAATTATTTCACCTTCTGGACGCCGATCCATCCCGCCTGGCTGCGTTGCTGCACCCCATCCCTCCTCGACGTAGAACGACTACGCCTCCGTCGGGATGGGGACCCCGCGCCTTGCC